>NZ_JBKQXO010000009.1:0-227425 GCF_046762885.1 Yoonia sp. SDW83-1 | reverse complement strand
CGCCACTCGACCATCGGCTATCTAAGCCCTATGACATTCGAGGAGCGAGCAATGAAAGCTTAAGTTGCCGTCCACAAAACCGGCAGCAGGCCAAAATCAACTTACACTACTGCGAGGCAACTGCAACGAGACGAGCGGCAAATCTATGCACTTATCCAGGAATTGGCTTACAAGAGATGCGAGCGCTCGCGTCTGAATAGGTTGGTGAGCCCTCTAAATATGTGTCTCTGGAAATCGAGCGCCAATTCTTGGTCAGATTCATCATTAGAAGTCATCTGTATGCCGAGGAAGCATACGGCGGCACGCCAAATTGGACGTGCCGCCGTTACCATTAGAGTGCGGCAAACTGATTAACGCAACGCAACGCCGCTATACTCACAGCCTTAACTTCGCTCTGGAATGTGTTGGAAACGTGATGGTGCAGACTTGTCTTTTGTACAGGTATGACAAGATTCCGTCAGATTCGGAGTGAACTTGCCTCAAAAAGCCTAGTCTCAACCGAATAGATGGTCATTTGTTGATGGATCATTTCACCATTACTGCACCCGCCCAGATGAACTGCTGGAAGACAACTAATCGTAAAGATGTTATATTGAATACGCACCTCGCTGTATTTGAGGAAAAGCTTTATGGACAAAAGAGCGATAATTCTGGTTCATGGTGTTGGTCCAGCAGAAACCGGTTCAACTATCAAATCACTGCTCTCCGGCGATAAGAACAGACAAGAAGAGTGCAGTCTAAGCACATTTCAACTCGGCCAGCACTCCTACACGCGGGGGGAACTCGCGGACGGCCTCACGTTGTTCGAGTCAAATTGGTCCGAACTTCGACCACTGCAATCGTCTGGCCCGTGGATCCTGTTTGAAGCCTTGGTGCTAGTGTTCAGCATGCTTAAGGTATCGTCCCTTCGCGAATACGCGGATGATAGCGGCAGTCACACGCTGCTTGGTAAAGCTTACTTTAGGGCTTTCGTCTGGGGTCTCTTTTGGTGCATCCATCCACCAATCGTCATGATGTTTCTTGTCAGTGGAAACACGTTTGCGGCGGTCACCTGGGTTCTCTTGTTGAGCGGAGTTTCATGGTTGCTCGGGCGTTATGACAAGGCGTTTTTTTCTGGCCTACTTTGGTGCGGTGGTTTGTTTCTAGTGATTGGGCTTTATTGGTGGAAATTCCTGACCGCTGCGCAATTGGTGCAATGGGCCTCGCTAGCCTATCTCGGCGTTCAGCTGGTCACTGTGCTCATTGGTTACGTTGCGATGATTGGGGTCGTCTGGTCTACTCAGGATCGCAGCAGTCTAAGACTCCGAGTCCGGCTCGCGTTCATTTACGTCCCGTTTTTGATTGCGTCGAGTATAGGTTCTCTGGTTTGGGTTCTTGCGTTGGTCCCCGTAACGAGTGGTGGCACTGATATCGAAGGTGGTTTTTCTGTGTGGGCCGCCCTCTATGGCAAATCACTGCCGTTCGATTTGTATGCGGCGGAGCGCTTCAACGGTCTTGTTGCAATAGCTTGCGGACTTCTTCTGCTTTTGCCAGCCGTCTGGTTAATTGTGCTGACAAAGCTGAGGGACGAGGATGCGGCGGTGCGAGCACGTAGTGTCCTTGGTGATTGCCTGCTTGTCATTCCAGTCATTCTTGTATTTGCGTCGTTCGGATTTTATTGGTTGATTTTGTTTGGCACTAGCAATGACGCGAACAATGCCGAGAATATATGGAGTGCGTACGCAACTTGGTCCACCCGAGTACTTGCGGTCCTGCCCTTCCTGTTTGGTGGCCTTGCGTTTGTTCTGAAGGCTGCTGGGGATGTCCTGCTCTATCTCGCGCCTCAAACGGACTTGATTAGGACAAGAAAGGTTGCTGTCGACCGGCTTGCATCGCTTGCTTTGCACCTAAAGGCTGACGGCTACGAAGTTCTGTTGTTATGTCACAGCCAGGGAACGATCATCGGATTAGATGTCGTGTTGCAGTTTCCGGGCAAATTTGGTGTTTGGTTGTGCGGTTCACCTGCCGACGCGTTGTACTACGATTTGCTTGGACTGGAGCGAGTTGGTGCCGCGAAGGTAAAGGAGTTCAGAAACTACTATCGCTTTGACGACCCCATTGCAGGCGCGGTTAGGACACCGGTCTCTGATTGGTACGGAAACGTTGAGGCCGGTTGGGGTGGGCACACGAACTATTGGCCGATTTTCGACATAAAACAGATGCGCGCAGTCTTGGATCGTATGGCCAAAGGATCATCCAGCGACGATGTGGTTCAATGCTGAGTATCGTTCCAGAACTGACCTTTGGTATATCTTGTAGCGAGTGTTTGTTCATGAAATGTTCTCATGATGGTTCGACGCTCAACGCCCCAGAAGAAACTTGATGAATCCGCCTTTCCCATTCGCGTTCGCTTTGCTGTGCCGGACAGGGGATTTGGCCTGCGCCTAAATGATCTGCATCGATGGCTTAATGCAGAAATTGGATCTGGTCACTTTGCCGTTCATTCATCCAACGGCAGAGCAATGGACGCCATCGGGGTTTATCTGCGCAGCGTCGAATGCGCCCAAGCGGTGATGACCGCTTTTCCAGACTTTGGCCTTGCTGATGGCGTTGATTGCCGTTCATACTCATCGCCAGCGCATGACAGCGCGTTAGGTGGTGCGGATTTATTTGGTTTGTGTAACTTGTATTCTATGATGAAGGCGCAGGATGCAATCCGTGCACTGTTCGATGGTATCACCGACAACACGGGCAACTTGCCGCCGCTTTCTGAGATATATTCCAACAAGATGGCGCCCGTTGTAGCCAACACACCAAACGGCCTTCAACTGACAATGATGCGTTGGGGCATGCCGTCGCCAGCCTTCGCGCTCAAGAACCGCAACTACGACCGTGGCATCACCAACGTTCGCAACACGCAGTCACCCCATTGGCGGCGCTGGTTGGGGCCTCAGAACCGGTGTCTGGTGCCGTTCACGGCATTTGCCGAGCCGGGCAAGGACAAGAAGCCGGTGTGGTTTGAGTTGACCGGTAATCAGCCGATTGGGTTCTTTGCGGGCATCTGGACGCAATGGACGTCCGTGCGAAAGGTCAAGGATGGGGAAACCACTGACAACCTGTTTGGTTTTCTAACATGCGATCCAAATGAGGTTGTGGCGGCGGTGCACCCGAAAGCTATGCCGGTTATTCTGACGGAGCCTGATGAGTGGGAGAGGTGGTTGAATGATGCGAATGCACTCGAACTGCAACGCCCCTCGCCGAGCAGTCACCTACAGCAAATTTCTAGAAATCAATAGTTTCCGCATCAGATGCAAAACCAAGCGCCTGCACCAACGCTTACTTGCTGGCGCTGCTTTTTACCATCAGTCGCTAGCTGCGCTTAAAACAGTCTCGCGAATTGCGGTCTTTTGGTCTTGAGTAAGTTGATAGTCTTCGCCTTTAGTTCGCTTGAACAGTTTTAGCTGCCATGCCTCACGGGCGCGCACTTCGCTTTCAGTGTTGGCGCCCTGCTCCTCCCTAGCGTAATGACGCTCAATGTCCCAAAGAGCGGCGGATTTTCGAAGCGGCATAGTCTTCTCCATATGTGGTACTCGAGAATTGCCGGTTTGGGCAATCCTCACCTAACATAAGCTGCATCTTGCGTAAACAATGTCTTTTTTGAGGCAAAATGAGCGTTTCTGTTGACAAATCGATGTGAACGGCACTTTCCTGCGCACACACGTATTAAAAGAGTCTTTATGTCTAGTTCAACCATTACCGTCGGTAACATTATTTCGTCGCTATTGCCTCATGGGTCGCAGGAACCGCCACTTGTTCCGCCGGATGAATGTTCAGCACTAGAGCGCTGCAAGTTCGTACCGATGTTTCCAACAGACGTCTTTGCTGTCTCTGCGTATCTTTGCAAGGTCGGCGGTGTGGTGTCATACTTTGATCCTTCGCCCTACGCAGAAGAAACAGATAAGTGCTATTTCACTATAGGAATCGACTTCAGAAAACAAGCCGACGACGCTGCAGCAGAATGGCGGGATACTGATCGCGAAGACCTCGGGCAACCTCCGAAATTTGTGGAGGATTTGTGGGAAATTCTGATAGAAAGCTGGGACCACCTGGCAATGCCGGGGTCATATGTTATTCCGGGAAACCGCGCCCCTGATTGGTGGCGAGCAGCCTTACTACTGGCAATGATTTCAGACATGGCATGCAATCGCATACTGAGGGATCCATTGTCAGATTTCAAACCCAGTCCATTTGAAAGATGGGTGGCGAAACACTACATCACTCAAGCGATTGAAGAGAACGCTCAAGAAAAACAAAACAAAGACAATGATGCTGCCAGCGGAACGAAGGGCATTCGCCCCCCACCATCACTCTGCCAAGTAGTAGACTCAGGTATTGTTTGTGTCCTGCCCAAAGTACGGGTCGCACCTGTAGGTGCCACCCTGAGAAATATATCTAGAAATCTTTCACTCTTGCCCGGGCGAGGTGAGGTTCGCTGCTCGTGGCATATGTCTCCGGCACAACCACCAAATGAAGATACAGAGACACTAGATGTACTGCTGATACCTGAACCATCAGAAATACACGCCCGTTGCTTTGATGCAAACGGTGATGAAGAAATATCCCTTAAGGAACGGCACTATTATAAGCGGGATTGGGAGACATTTCATCTCAACCAAGACTGGATTAATACAGACGAGGGCAAAAAAGTGTTCGTTCGGAACTGTCGGGACCTTCTGGCCAACGCCAAGAAGGAGTCTGGCTGCATCAATGGCGTCGTACTTCCAGAATACGCAATATGCTTTGAACTTTTTGAAGAACTCTGCGGCGAACTAAAGAAAGAAGAAAAGCGCCTAGAATTTGTAATTGCTGGAAGTAGTGACAACTGCGAAGACGACGGTAATGGCAATACTGAACGAGGTAACCATGTACTCACTAGAGTTTGGTACACCGAGGAAGCTCATCAAACGACGAGCAGGAAGAAGCATCACCGATGGCGCATGGACCGTTCACAGGTCGAGACGTATGCATTGTCAGCGGCGCTCAATCCAAAGATTAAGAATTGGTGGGAAGACACACCGCTTGGCCGTCGCGAGGTGCATTTTCATCGCTTTAGGGAGCGCTCGGTCTTTTCCGTGTTGATTTGTGAGGAGCTTGCACGATCAGACCCATGCCATGAAATACTCAGGTCAGTTGCACCCAACTTGATCTTTGCCCTACTGCTTGATGGCCCTCAGATTAAGCAGCGCTGGCCCGCACAATATGCCGCGAATCTAGCGGATGATCCGGGCAGTTCCGTTCTTACTTTCACGTCATTTGGCCTGATTGACCGCTCGAACAAACAAGGTCACCATCCTGAGAACCATTCGATTGCGTTGTGGAAGGATGACTCCGGCAAGTTTGTTGAGATTGAAATGCCGAAGGGTGAGGGACCACGAGCAGTTTTACTGTCATTGTGGTCCGACCATGTTTCTGACCGTACGATCACAGGAAAGAATTCACGTGTCAGATCATGGCGATACAGCAGTCACTTTCCGATTTATGGAAATAAGAACAACTGAAACGCGGAATTCATCGCAATAAACAAATTTTGGCCATCTTAGGCCGAGCAATGGTGGGAAAGCAGCAACGATTTGTTTTCGTCCGTCTCGAACCTCGCACGCCGCCTGTCTTAATGCCTTGCACAGTCTTGAGCGAGTCCCGCTCTCACAACAGCGGCTCGCAAGTCAATTCGCTGACCGTCTCGACCAATGACAATGCAAATCCCAACGTCACGGTGAAAGGTCACGTTGTCACCCTGTAAGCAGACGACACGTTCAGATGACTCCACCAACCGCCGGATACCCCATCTTGCATGGTCATCAGCAAAACCCAGATGGATCAGCATTCAAGTGATTTGATGTGCGGTCGTTTCCTGCCAAGTCGCCTTTGGTTTTGGCCGACAGCGAAGGCCAAAAGAACTAAGGCCAACCGGTCGGCGGTCCACCGCAGCTATTGCCAAATCGCCTCGTTTTTCCAGTTCAGAGGGAAGCCTGCTGAGGAAAGAGAATATCGAGGGGAGTAGGGAAATGTGTCGATGTGTGCAACAAACCTGTCCTTCCAAGATGTTCTTGGATTAGCAATGCTCAACATATGTCTGGCTACACATGCAATCGAATATAGTCGCTTGCCGGCATCCGGTAGAGCCTGGATATGCTGTAGCCCGTCAGGAATGCTAGGCGACATCAATGCGGGTTGGTTTACTAGCGGCTTATTCCACAACCTCGAATGATGGGCGCAAACATTTCTAGTAAAGGCAAGAGACCTGACCCAAGACTTCAAAGTGTCTGGCTTAATGCCACCGTAGCCGCTACCAATTGCTGCAATGTGAGAATTTCTCATTCCACTTATCAGGTGGGAGAGAGGACCGAAATCCAACAACTCCACGGCGATCCATATCGGCATTTGATCATCTGGATACTTGGTCCTGAAGTGCTCCGCAAACTTATCCTTGGAGTCTGACGCCTTCTTGTCTAGGCGATCCAGCCACGCATCATGCTTGGTCAGTCCGCCAGGTCCAACAACGTCCTGAAAAGCAGGCCCGAGACAACCGATTAGCCGATGTGATCTAGAGTTATACCTTCCTAGACACAATGCGACCTCAGTCCGCAATGACACCTCTAGTCTTTCAAGGGCATCAAGCATGATTAGACGCAATCGTCCGTCAAAGGTGTAGAGGTCTGTTGCCTCCTTAAATGTCGTACCAGGCACAAAACTGTCCAAGACATTGCCAGTATTGGGCAGCGGACCCGCATAGGGTGCCAGTAGGCGCTTAAGCGATAATAGCCTATTCTCTGCAGATACTCACTAGCTTTGCCAATGTCGTGAATTTGCATCCCCCTGCTTTGGAGCAAAGCAACTTGGTCTTCGATAGGGAGATACGGCTTACTGTACATAAAAAAGGCCAACCCTTGTGCCGAAGCAACAGAGGGGAAGGCCATATTGCTTACCTATATGGAGTCAAAGGCTGCACGATGCAATAGGCGCTCGCGAACTGTGACTTAGTGTTACATTTAGGACTCTAATCAAATTGACTCCAATTAGTCCATACGATTGCCTAGTCGCTCCAAAAAGGACACAAACTGATCGAATGTCCCCCATATGTCCCCTACAACAAGGTCGATAAACCTTGCCAAGCTCTCAAGCCGTCATGTTATTGAAATTTAATGATAAAATGGTGAGCCGTGATGGGTTCGAACCATCGACCTACTGATTAAAAGTCAGTTGCTCTACCAACTGAGCTAACGGCCCACTTGAGGGGCTACTTAGAAAGCCGTTGCGTTCCGGTCAACCCCCAAATGCCCTGATCTCTGGATAAGTCCCAAGGCTTTGTCTATATGCCCGCTATGGTCACTTATGACGCGACATATCTGCCCTTCATGAAGATGCATGGGCTAGGCAATGACTTTGTTGTTGTGGACGAACGGGGAATCGCTCCGCGCGTCGACGCGGCTGTTGCTCTTGCGATGGCGGACCGCCATCGTGGTGTGGGCTTTGACCAGCTGGCTGTATTGTCGGACACTGACCACGCCGATGTTCATCTGACATTCTGGAACAGCGATGGGTCGCAATCAGCCGCCTGCGGCAACGCCACCCGTTGCATCGCAAAATACCTGATGGAGAACGGCGGCAAGGACAGTTTGCTGATAGCCACCGCACGCGGCATTCTGGAGGCGCGCAGCACCGAGAACGGGCAAACTTCCGTCAATATGGGCCAGCCGCAGCTGGCTTGGGATGCGGTGCCGCTGGCGCGCGCGATGGATACTCTCGAATTGCCGATAGACGGCGCGCCAACGGCCACTGGCATGGGTAATCCGCACTGCACCTTTTTCGTTCCCGATTCCGAGGCGGTTGATCTGCGGGCTAGAGGGGCCGCGATGGAACATCATCCGCTGTTTCCCCAGCGCACCAATGTGCAGTTCGCCAGCCTGATTGCCCCGGATCATCTGCGCATGCGGGTGTGGGAGCGGGGTGTAGGTGTCACACTTGCCTCTGGCTCTTCTTCCTGTGCGACGGCTGTCGCTGCGGCCCGGCGTGGCCTGACCGGGCGGGATGTGACGATCACGCTGGATGGTGGTGATTTGCAGATCAGTTGGCGCGATGATGGTGTCTGGATGACCGGCCCCACTGCCCATGTATTTGACGGCCAATGGCGGCTCTGATGGATCGTAAGGCCCCTCTTTTTTCCAACCATGGCTGCCGGTTGAATGCCTATGAAACAGAGGCGATGAAGGAACTCGCCACTGCCTCCGGTGTTGAGAATGCGGTGATCGTGAACACCTGCGCTGTGACTGCAGAGGCCGTCCGCAAGGCCCGCCAAGATATCCGCAAGCTGCGCCGCGACAATCCGCAGGCCAAGCTGATTGTCACCGGTTGCGCGGCCCAGACAGAACCAGACACTTTTGCCAGAATGGCCGAGGTCGATTTTGTTTTAGGCAATACCGAAAAGTTGGACCCGGCCACTTGGCGGGGTATGGCCCCTGATCTGATCGGCCAGACCGAACCGGTGCAGGTGGATGACATCATGTCGGTCACCGAAACGGCTGGACACCTGATTGACGGGTTCGGCACGCGCAGCCGCGCTTATGTGCAGGTCCAGAACGGCTGCGATCATCGCTGCACGTTTTGTATCATTCCGTATGGGCGGGGCAATTCCCGGTCTGTCCCTGCGGGGGTTGTCGTGGACCAGATCAAGCGATTGGTCGATCGTGGATACAATGAGGTTGTGCTGACTGGTGTCGACTTGACAAGTTGGGGGGCTGATCTGCCCGCCGCGCCCAAGCTGGGTGACCTGGTGATGCGGATCTTGCGCCTGGTGCCGGATTTGTTGCGCCTGCGCATTAGCTCTATCGACAGTATCGAGGTTGACGACAACCTGATGCAGGCGATTGCGACCGAACCCCGGCTGATGCCGCATTTGCACCTGTCGCTGCAGCATGGGGATGACCTGATCCTGAAGCGGATGAAGCGTCGCCATTTGCGCGATGACGCGATCCGGTTTTGCGAGGATGCGCGCAGGCTGCGCCCTGATATGACCTTTGGCGCAGACATCATCGCGGGTTTCCCGACCGAGACGGATGAGATGTTCGCGAATTCGCTGGCATTGGTCGATGATTGTCATCTGACATGGCTTCACGTCTTTCCTTATTCGCCCCGACCTGGCACGCCAGCGGCCCGAATGCCGCAAGTAAATGGCAAGACAATCAAGGCGCGCGCCGCCGCGCTGCGAGGTGCCGGTGATGCCCGGGTCACCACGCATCTGAAAGCTCAGATTGGCAAGGTTCATGAGGTTTTGATGGAAAGCCCCCAGATGGGACGGACGGCACAATTTGCCGAAGTAAGCTTTGCCAGTGATCAACCGGAAAGTCAGATTGTGCGCGCGACGATCACCGGGGTTGTGGGCCAACAGTTGACGGCCTGAGCATGACGAAGTTTCCGATCCTGTGGTCGTTCCGGCGTTGCCCCTATGCCATGCGGGCGCGCCTTGCCATCCGATCCAGTGGGATTCAGGTGGCCCTTCGGGAAATCCTGCTGCGGGACAAACCAGCCCGGTTTCTTGCAACATCGCCAAAGGCGACAGTGCCGGTGCTGGATACAGGCCAGGAGGTTCTGGAAGAAAGCCGCGATATCATGATCTGGGCCTTGTCCCGCAGTGATCCTGACGGCTGGCTGGACATGCCGCCCGAGGGTCACACCCTGATTGATATGTGCGACGGCCCTTTCAAAACGGCATTGGATCACACCAAGTATGCGGTCCGCTTTCCTGACCTTGATGAAGCGGAGGAACGGGAAAAGGCGATGATCTTCCTTCGGACGCTGAATGATCGTCTGAGCGATACGCGCTTTTTGATGGGCCCGCGTCGCACACTTGCCGACATGGCGATCCTTCCGTTTGTGCGGCAGTTTGCGAATACGGATCGTGTCTGGTTTGACGGCTGCGGGCTTGGCCCTCTGACGGCCTGGCTCGACGATTTTCTGGAATCGGACGCTTTTGCTGCCATCATGCGCAAATACCCGCCTTGGCAAGAGGGACAGGATAGGGTCTTGTTTCCGGTGTAGCCCACGGAAGGAACTGACCAATGCAATTGCTGATCTCGCCCGCTTCCCCGTTTGTGCGCAAGGTGCGCGTTCTGATCCGCGAGGCTGATCTGCTATCGCAAGTAGAAGAGGTCGATGTATCGACAACACCAATGGCCAGCGACACAAAGGTTATCGCGGCCAACCCTTTGGGCAAGATACCGGCATTGATCCGTGATGACGGTCCTGCGATCTATGACAGCCGGGTGATCACCCGGTTTCTCGATGATCGTGCTGGCGCCGGGCTTTATCCGCAAAGCGGTCTCTGGGAAATCCTGACGCTTGAGGCGACCGCGGATGCGATCATGGATGCCGCGGTCAGCATGGCCTACGAGGTCAGGTTGCGGCCCGACGCGCAGCAATCGCCTGACTGGATAGAGGCACAATGGGGCAAGGTCGAACGCGGTGTGGCGGCGGTGAACAACCGCTGGATGAGCCATTTGTCCGGCAAGCTGAATATCGGCCAGATTGGGATGGCTTGCGCGCTATCATATCTCGATCTGCGCCATGATGCGCGCGGCTGGCGATCTGACAATACCGCGCTGGCAGACTGGCACGCAGAATTCAGCACGCGCGATAGCATGGTTGCCACCAGCGCTTAGATAAGAGCGGTGCGTCACATGTATTGCGTAGTGGATCTGCCTGGGCCCCGATCAGTCACGCCACCATCATTCGTAGTACTCCGACGACCAGTCTGACGCCCGTGGGGCAGCACCCAAACCTAGCGCCAGCATAAGGGCCGTTGCAATCAGCTGGTGACTTGCAAGCTTGGGTATTTTGAACAGTATGGATACCGAAAGAAAGGAATGCAGCCATGGCCGACGTTTTTACACATCCATGGCTCGGCGGCCTTTTTGGCGATGCTGCGACCAGCGCGGCGCTGGCGGCGGCGCAGCAATTGCAGAACATGTTGCGGGTTGAACGGGCCTATACTGCCGCTTTGCATGCCACTGGTCAGATCTCGGCAGAGGCCGCCGCGGCGGTGGATGGGCTGCTTGCCAATCCGGATCTGGATATGGATATGCTGCGTCAGGGGGCCCGGCGGGACGGTATGGTGGTTCCAGCATTGGTCCGCCAACTCAAGGCGCAACTGCCAGAGCAATTCCATGATGCGCTTCATACCGGGCTGACGTCGCAGGACGTGATCGACACCGCATTTGCGCTGAGTATCAAGGCGATCGTCGAGGATTTTCTGGGCAGGTTGCACCGATTGGTCAGTGATCTGCAGCAAATCGGTCAAACCCACGGTGACCGCATGTTGATGGGGCGCACCCGGATGCAGGCCGCTCAGCCCGTCAGTGTCGCCGATAGGCTGGATATCTGGCGCATGCCGCTCGCGGCCCATGTGGATCGTTTGACAACGTCACGCCGACCGATCGAAATCCTGTCCATAGGTGGACCTGTCGGCACGCGCGACAGCGATGACGTTGCCCGGCATATGGCTGCCGCGTTGCAGCTGGAGCTACCGGGAAAGGCCCCCCATGCCATGCGCGCTCACGTGGCCGATTTCGCGAATGTCCTTTCACTGATCACCGGATCGCTTGGCAAGATGGGGCAGGATATCGCTTTGATGGCGCAGCAGGGTATTGATGATATTCAGTTGTCCTCCGGTGGCCAATCATCGGCGATGGCACATAAGAACAACCCTATTCACGCCGAACTTTTGATAACCTTGGCACGCTTCAACGCAACGCAACTATCCGGGATGCATCAGGCGATGGTGCATGAACAGGAACGGTCCGGCGCGGCGTGGACCCTGGAATGGATGCTTCTGCCACAGATGCTGCAGGCCACCGGGGCCGCGCTGAACAGCGCTGACGCCCTGTTGGGCAGTATTGAGCGTTTGGGCCATGCATCTGACGGAAATTAACCTTTCTAAGGCAAAGTTAACGAATATTTCACCAATCTGGATTGGGCTATGCCCATAACCAGAATAGGGATTTCGTTTTGCGCCTTTTATCACTCATCCTTGCCATGGCCCTGTTGGGCGGGTGCGGCGCGGTATATCAAAGCCCGCAGGTGACCGCCGGGTCGCAGGTCGAGGTTGTCGATATCACGGAAGAGGCCGTCGCCAGAGCCAACAGTTCGATCTATCAGCCCCACGCCCTGCCATCCGTTTTCGATGTCACAGCAGGTACAGGGGCAGCCCCCCGCGGCAGTGGGCCAGCGCCAGAGGGCGCCTTGCCACTTCCCGCAGCAATGCCTAGTTTCCCCACCCGCATTCCGGAAGACGTGGACCCGGGTCCTTACCTGATCGGCGTCAGCGACGTTCTGCAACTGACCATGCCCGCGGCAGGGTCGGCCAATGACGACATGTCAGGTCGTTTTGCTGCTCAAAGCGCCGGCCAGGGCTATGCGGTGCAGGATGACGGGGCGATCAACATTCCCACTGTCGGGCGTGTTCAATTGGCTGGCATGACCCTGCAACAGGCCGAGGCGCTGCTGTTCCAGCGCTTTGCGGAAAGTCAGGTTGACCCTGTCTTCGGGCTTGAGATTTCTGCGTTCAACGCGCGAAAGGTGTCTGTTGGTGGCGCTGTGGCCGAACCGACTGTCATCCCCGTTACCCTTACGCCGCTTTACCTCAACGAAGCCGTCGCGCGGGCGGGGGGCATGGCCCTGTCCGGCCAGCAGGACGGGGTGATGCGGCTATACCGGGATGGCACGCTCTATCAGATCCCGTTGGACCAATATCGCGCCCGGGCTGACCTGCAACGGTTGCGACTGAAGGATGGTGACAGCCTTCATATCGATGCGGACACCGACTTGACCCGGGCGCAAGCCTATTTCGAACAGCAGATTGCATTGGCACAACTTCGGGCAGAGGCCCGCGAGACCGCCCTGCTCGAACTTTCGACAGAGGTTGCCTTGCGCCGCAACGAACTGAACGAGGCGCGAGAAACATTTCGCACCCGCGCCGATCTTGGGGCCATAGCACGCGATTACGTCTATCTGATGGGAGAGGTCGCAACGCAATCCCGCTATCCGCTCCCGTTTGAACAGCAGGCCAGCCTTGCCGATGCGTTGGTTGGTGCAGGCGAAGGGGTGCCGATTATCACAGGTGACGTTTCGCAGATCTATGTGCTGCGCAGGCATGCAGGTGGCGTGACTGCGTGGCGTCTGGACGGGCGCAATGCAGCCAACTTCACGCTCGCCCCCAGGTTCGAAATGCGCCCCGATGACATCATCTTTGTCGCCGAACAGCCCATCACACGGTGGGGCCGGGTGCTGAGCCAGCTGACTTCGGGGTCTGCAAATACCAGCTTCACGCGGTCACTTGACTGATTAGCGCAGCGTCACTTGCGCGCGGGCCGACTGCCCATCGGCATCAATCACGGTCAGTGATGAAAAACCGACACCGGGGGCGTCGATATCAACCTGAGTGCGGTGCGTGCGCGCTACCGGTTGTCCGTTCGCCAGCCAGACATAGGGTGCGCGGCCATCGCGCACTTTCAGTGTCAAAAGCCCGCCTTCCAGCACCGCGCCATTCGGCGGAAAGGCGATGCGGGGTGCATTGGTTGCCACCTCTGCCGCCCCGAACTGCTGCAAATGCCGGGGCAACTGCGCGGTCGGCAGCAACAGCGTTTCGTGCGGTGGCGGGCTGATCGGGTCGATCTGCGGTTTCAGGCGGGCAAAGGCCGCAAACATGACCGGCGCAGCGAGATCACCACCAAAGGCACCGGGAACCGGTGTGCCGTCGGGGCGGCCCATCCAGACACCAACCACATGCCGCCCGTCAAAGCCGATGGCCCAGGCATCGCGATGGCCATAGGACGTGCCGGTTTTGAAGGCGATCCCCGTCCCCTGCACATTCGGTGGACGTGGCGCATCCAGCAGGATATCGGCGATCTGCCAGGCGGCGGACCGGTTCATCACCGTATGCGGCACGAAGCCCGGCGTTGCCTCGTCATGCCAGCGCAGATCCACCGCCGCACCCGCGTTCCCAATGGCTGCATAAAGACGAACGAGATCCTCCAACGTCAGGCCAATGCCGCCAAGTGCCACCGCCAGCCCCGGCGCACCGCCCGGCACGTGTGGTTCCGCCCCGGCCCGGCGCAATCCGGCCAGCAGATGATGCGGCCCCAACTCTTGCGTGACGGCAACCGCGGGGATGTTCAGCGAATGCTGCAGGGCGGTGCGCACCCGCAACTCACCACGATACAGCCCGTCGAAATTCTGTGGTGCATAGCCGTCGAAGTCCGTTGGGCGGTCGCTGATCATGGTTTCTGGGTGGATGAGGCCGCGATCAAACCCCAGACCATAGATCAGCGGTTTTAATGTCGACCCGGGCGAGCGGACGGCTTGTGTCAAATCAATAAACCCACCGCCAGTATCGGCGCTATAGGCGGCAGAGCCCACACTTGCCAAAATATGCCCGGTCTGATGATCAGCGGCGATCATGGCGATCTGGACCCCATCAGACCGGCCTGCCACCGCATCACGTGCCAACCGTTCCAGTGTGCCTTGCAAAGGCAGGCTCAACGTCAGGTCATGCTGATGGCGTTCCGGCTGTGCTGTCGTCACCCGATCCGCCAGGTGTGGTGCAAAGGCCGGGAGAAGGTGCCGGGTCGGCCGCACAGGATCGCGCATTGCGGCTGTTACCGTGACATCATCCAGGACCCCGTTGTCTTGCAGCCTTTGCAAAACCTTGTCTCTCGCCGCCGTCGCCGCCTCTGGCGCCCGGTCCGGCCGGCGCGTTTCGGGTGATTGTGGCAGCGCGACCAGCAGCGCCGCCTGCGCTGGCGTCAATCTGCGCGGTGGTCTGTCAAAATACGCGTAAGATGCGGCGCGCACCCCTTCGATATTGCCACCGAACGGGGCGCGGTTCAGATACAGCGCAAGTATCTCGTCCTTGCTCAGGTGGCGTTCGAGTGCCAGCGCGACCCTGATCTGGCGCAGTTTGCCGGCCCACCGACCTGTACTGCCATCCTCCAGAAGGCGGGCAACCTGCATGGTCAGGGTCGATCCGCCCGACACCACCTCGCCATGCCAAACGGCCTGACCAGCGGCGCGGATCATGGCTCGCAGATCAACCCCATTATGCCGGCCATACCGCTTGTCTTCGTAGCGGATGAGCATGCGCAGATAGGCGGGGTCAACGTCACTGACAGTGACGGGTAAACGCCAGCGCCCATCGGCGACCGTATAGGCACGCAGCAGATGCCCGTCGCGGTCACGCAACTCGGTACCGACAGCCACCTGCAACGGCGGCAGAACGGTTGCGTCAACCCATCTGTCCACCCCGTCGCGGGCCACAGCACTGGCCCACAGGGCCAGCGCAAGGGTGAAAACCCAGCGTGTCACTGGGAAATCGTAACCTGACCAGTATCGGTGCGCGCCCGCATCTGTGGGCGGTACATGTCCTCAACCGAGGCGGCGGGATGATGGAATTGCCCGGGTGACACCGCCCGCACGATATAGGCCAGTTGAAACGCCTTGTTTGATCGCCAGTCGACGGCGGCCAAGAAGCGATCCGTCCGGAACTCCGCATTTTCCGCGCGCGTTAGCTCCAGCCCTTCCAGGACGGGAACCTCACCACCCGACAGCAGGTTCGGGTTGTCGATCTCGAACCCGGCGGGCAGTGGATCATCGACCATCAGCCGCGCCTCCTGCCTGCCAAAGGGCCGGACGCTCAGCACCGCAACCAGACGTGTGCCGACAGGAACATTGCCCAGACTGACCTGCTCGCCTTCAAGGGTGAAATAAGTCCGGCCGATCGCATACCCATTGCCGCCCGCCGGTTCGGGTTGGTCAGGCACACCAAACGTCGTCACCGTAATTTCGGTCGGGCGGTCGCCGGTATTGGTGATCGCCACCGGGGCGGCGTTTGCTTGCGCATCGCGCAGTTGCACCACAGGTCCATCAGGGGCCAGCCCATCAATCGTCAGACCGGTCTCGCGCAGATCATCGACCAGCGCATTGGCGGCAAGAAGTGTCCATGCAGCCTCTTGCGTTGATGCACGGGCCGCGTTGTTGCCGATCCGCGTCAGCAGAATGTCGCGGTCAATCGCGTCGCTGCCCGCCTCAACGGCAAGTGCGAGAACGGCCGCCGTATCACGCCGATATGACCCGTAGTCAGAACGCCAGTTCAGTTGCTCTTCGCGGGCAAACCGGGCCTGCAAGCTGCGCCCGGCGCGGGCAAACATGGCATCCGCACGTGGTTGGTCACCATATTGGGCCAGCGCCGCACCAAGCTGCGCCTGCGCGAGCGGCGATGTGAAAGCCCCACCTTTCTGATCGGCATAGTAGCGCAGATCACCAACCGCAGCCTCACCTTCGCGCGCCAGAACATAAAGCGCATAGGCCAGATCATATCCACCGCTGTCGAAATCGGGATAATAGTTCACCGCATTGCGCAGATTGGCGACCGCATTGTCATAGGCCACATCCGGTACTGCGTATCCCGCTGCGCGGGCACGCGTCAGGAAATCGGTGACATAGGCATCTAGCCACAAATCGCCCGAGCTGGGGCGCCAGAGGCCAAAAGCCCCGTTGGCCGCCTGATTAGCCGTGATCTCGCCAATGGCCTGATCAATCCGCTCGGCGATCTTGTCACGGGTCGCCAGACCCATCGCCGCCGCGACACCATCGAGGTAGAGCAACGGCAGCGCGCGCGATGTGATCTGTTCCGTGCAGCCGTAAGGATAGCGATCCAGCGCGTTCAACAGGCCCGGCGCATCAAAGCGCGCCAAGGGTCCGGCGGACAGCGTGGCCTTGCCGGTGCCTGTGGCCAGCCCGTCAAACACATCATCGTCAAAGGTGAACGTGCTGCCTGCGGCCAGGGTAAAGCGGCTGATCCGACTTACCTCTGGATCGTTGACCACAACCGGGACGTTGAGCGATTTGGTCAGGCTGCGGCCGTCCGGCGTGGTCAGGACCACGTCAATCGAATGATTGCCCGGATCGAAGGCCGCAAAGGGGATTTCGAACACCTGCTTGCCGCCGTCGGCCAGCGTGAATGTTGTCGGTATCTGCGAGACCATGCCCAAACCGTTGGCGCTGACATTCAGACCCATCTCGCCTGCGGGGCCGTCGGCATGAATGATCTCCAGCAGCAGCCGGCTTTGGTCGCCGGGGGCGAGGAAACGTGGCACGCTGGCGGTCACAACCACGGGGTCGCGCACGATCACATCCTGCTCGGCCTGGCCGACACCAGTGTCGGACCACGCGATGGCCATCAGACGGATGGTGCCGTTGAATGCGGGCACGTCGAAACTGACCTGCGCCTGCCCGTTAGCATCAACCGTTACCGGGCCGGTAAAGAATGTCACCAGTTCTTCGGTCGGTGGCGGGCTTTGCATCCCGTCCTTTGACATCGCGTCGCCGCCGGACCGGATCGTGCCCATCGCCCCGTTCAGCCCGTCGATCAGGCGCCCGTAGACATCGCGCAATTCGACACCCAGCTTGCGCTGACCAAAGTAATGGTCCTGCGGGGCGGGTGACTGGAACCCAGTCAAGTTCAGAATGCCCAGATCGACGGCGGCGAGTGTGACATAAGCCGTCTCGCCTGCTTTGATCCCGTCAACCCGAACGCCGATGTCCAGCGCGCCGCGCGGCTGCATGACATAGGGTGCGGTCATGGACACGGCCAGTGCCTTTTCACCCGGGGCCACCCCGGCATAGCCCAGACCCAGCGCGCGGGCCGGGTTGCGCCCAGCGGACACATCCATCGGGCGGATCACAGACGCGCTGACATAGGCGCCGGCCCCCCATTCATCTGTTACGGGCAGGGTGATCAGGTTTTCACCTTCGGACACCGGCACTGCCTGCATGGAAATCACACGGTCGGACATGACGGTCACGACGGCGGTGCCCGCATAGCGGGGCACGATCCGGAAGGTAGCAGTATCGCCGACCACATAGTTTTCGGCGTCCAGCGAAGCCTCCAACAGATCGGGGGTGTCGTCGGCTGTCGCCGCAGCATACCAACCGGCATAGAATTGGGTCGATGCCGCACTGTAGTCTTCACCAATCGCCTCAACGACAATCTCGTGACTGCCCCAATCCAAATCGGCCCCGACACGCACAGGTGTCGCGCTAAGGGTTGCCTTGCCTGTTGCGACACGGGTGCGGGTGGTGACCGGCTCCCAATCCCAGCGGCCGCCTAACGAATACCACTGATAGCGGGTGCGGACCTTGTTGATAGTCCATTGGACCTCCATGTCGGCAGGCGACAAGTCGGGGTTCAGCGCGATCAGTTCAAACGGTGCTTCGGTGTTTTCCGCGATCACGCCATCAAAGAGCGGTTTGATCCCGATCATCACCTTGTCGGGCAGGACAGCTGCGGTCAGTTGACGCTCAACCGGCCTGCCGGACCCTTCCTTCACGCGGGCAGTGACCCGCAGTTCCAGCGGTTGTGACGCGCTGATATCGGGCAGATTTACGGCAAGATTGGCGACACCATCGGCATCGGTTTTTGCTCCGTCCAGATAGGTTTGCCGGGCGTCAAAGGCGGCATCATATTCGCCAAATCGATAACCCGGATAGCCATCCACGTTGCTGGCCCCACGCAAAAGCGCCTCACCCTCCACACTCAAATCGGCACCGATGGCACCAAACAGATAGCGGGCGTCGATCCGCAGGTTTGGCACATCGCCAAGCCGGATTTCATCCGGTAGTTCCATATCGAAATCAATGCGTTCCGGCAAAAAATCCTCGACCAAGACCGATGTGCGGGCCAGTGGGGCGGCATCGACATCGGCCAATAGCGCAATGCGCCACGTCCCGCGCGGCGCTGTGCTGGCTACCGGCAGCGCAAATACATGACCACCGGACAGATCATCGGTTGAAGTCACACGACGATATTCCACCCCGTCCGGGCGGGTCAGCACCGCCGTCAGCGGAATACCCGACAGACCGTAAGCCCCCTGATCGCGCATCAATGCGGTCACATGAATGGTGTCGCCCGCACGATAAGCCCCGCGATCCGTGGCGACAAAGACATCCATCGGCGGGCTGGGCTCACGCCCTTCGACGCCGCGGTCTGACAGATCAAAGGCAGGGTCGGTCAGCGACAGGAAAGTCATGTCGCCACCCTGTTCAACGGTAACAAGCGCCGGCGCGTTGCCGCCCGTCCCACGGGTCAGGCCATCGGGAAAACGGGCCACGCCGTCTGCATCTGTTTCGACATTGCCCAACACCGCGTTACTGCGCGAAATCAGGGTCACGGACGCCTCTGGTAATGCGTCGGCACTCCCCAACGACCTAACGGCAACGGTCAGTCCATCATTGCCCAGATATGTGGCCACACCCAGATCTGACAGCACAAACCACTGCGTTGCCGCAGAGCTGTCACGATCCGCGTCTTTGGCCGCAGCTGTCAGAACATAAAGCCCCGCAGGTTCCCCCGCCAACGCCTCGTTGAGCGGTATGCGGGTCAGGATATCGCGGTTCAACTCGCGCCCGACCTCTGCCGTGCCGGACCAGACATCGACCCCGATCTGGGTGGACACGTAGTCCTCTTCAAATTGCGAAATCGGGCTGCCCAGCAGACCCTCCTGAATGCTGCGCATGATGTTGCGGTCATCGACGCGGCGCAGCTGCAATTCGATTTCGGTCAGGTTCACGGTCTCAACCGGGACGGCGATATCGCCTAGCCGGGGCAGCACATATGCGCGGCTGACAAATCGCACGGCAGGGGAACGGTCGCGGACATAGAGGGTCAGTTCGACCGGGCGGATCAGTTCCTCACCACTCGCGGCAGGCAGACCTTCTCTCAGGACGATGCGGTGGCGGCTGCCATGCTCCACCCCTTCAACGCACAACTGGGCATCACTGACACTGACCACCAATTGCGGATCGGCGAGTTGGACAAATGGGGCATAATCGGTGCCGACCTTGATTAGGTCTTCGTTGAAGATCGCGCAGATACGGGGCGTCGCGCTGTCGCTTTCCACCCGCGTATCGGCAACGCGGAAACCATATTTGCCAATCGCATCGTCCAGCGCAATCTCGGTCTGGCGATTATAGCGGATGTCCTGCGCCAGGCGCAGGGCGGGGATCATGGTGCGTCCACGCCCCTGATCTTCCAGAACTTCGGCCATGTATACCGCCGCGGCACGCCGGGCGATGTCGTCCTTTGCCCGCAGGTATGACATGATGGTTGCTGTCAGCGCACCGGAATGTGGGCGGTTGTTCGACCCAACCCGGATGCGACCGTAGGCCAGCCAATCTGCGGCCAGGTCAGTTTCGCGGGCCTTCACAGCCGCACGACGCAACTGGAAACTGTTGCTATGTTCCGGCCAGTTCGACAGCTCCATGAACGTCGCAGCACGGATAAATTCGCGTGCGTTCAGAAACGATAGATCGGCGGCACGGGACTGGGCATTGGCTAGAACCTCAGGGTCGGTGGCATAGACCCGCCCCGATACGGCACCATCGAAGGGAATCACATCTGTGATGTCTGTCTTGGGAAAACACGCGTTCGAACGTTGGTTGAACGTAAACGCCTCGCAACGATCAGTATTCAGGCAGGCTGCCTCACAGGCGCGCAAGGTGGTGTCAAAGATGTTCGCCAGATCGGTACCAACCAGATCAATCCCCGGCTCATAAATCGTGCGGGTGTCGGGGACAGGCCCGTCTGCTGCGGCCATGTTGCCCAGAAAACCGATGAAAATCGCACAAAAAACAGAGACCAGATAGCGAGTCATGTTGAAACCTCTTCGTCAAATATGCCCAAAGGCTGGCACGGTATCGGATCGCAGACAAGTCAGGGTTTCAGTGGTCAGGATGTCAGGCTTTCATCTGATGTTCATCTAACCGTCCCGCCCAGTTCATCAAAGCAGGTGAACTTGCTTCATCAAGATGGCCCAAAAGTCAGAGCATACACAGTTTCTGACAAGGAAGATGACAATGACCTTTATGACCTCTTTCGACACAACTCTACTCGATGCCGCCAAATGGGCGTTTACAACGCGGCGGGTCAATCGTGCTGATGTTCAAAGTTTCAGCACCGATCTGGGTGCTGCCAGCGCCGGTGATCTGTTGCTTTGCCGGATCGTTGAGATCGGCCAGCACAAGAAAATTCAATTGGCTGACCGGCGCAACTCAACCGGTTACCCAGGCGATCTGGTGGTTCTGTGTCTGGCGGACCGCTATGCACCAGACCAGTTTCAGGCCCGGGCCAAGATCGGCAGCGATTTCATTCACCTTGCCGCCAGCGGTGGTGTGGCCGGCACAGTTGAGGCGGCGCATGCCCGCATGGATGAACCAACCCTGCTGAAACCCCTTGCATTGCTGATCAATGGTGATGGCAAGATCATAAATGTCGGTGACTACGCGCTGGACACCCGACCGCGCAATGAAACGGCCACCGTCATTGGTGTCTTTGGTGCATCGATGAATTCCGGCAAGACCACGGCGGCATCCAGCCTCGCTCATGGCTTGAAATCCGCAGGTTACAAGGTGGCAGGCGTCAAGGCGACCGGTACCGGTGCATTCGGTGACTTCAACTCCTTTGAGGATGCTGGCGTGCCGGTGTCGGACTTCACCGATGTGGGGATGGCGACGACCTATCGCCAACCGATGGAACGCATCGAGGAAGGGTTTCATACATTGGTGGCCGCGGCTGCAGAACAAGGGGCCGAGGTTATCGTGGTCGAAATCGCCGACGGTGTGTTTCAGCAGGAAACGCGGGCGGTCCTGCGGGGAAAGGCGATCCGGGACCGGCTTGATGGGATATTATTTGCGGCCCCCGATGCGCTCAGCGCATTAGGGTCGGTCGTGGTGCTGGATCGTCATGGGCTCAGCCCCTTTGCGATCTCGGGTATGGTCAGTTGCTCTCCGCTTGCGGCGGCCGAGGCCGAGGATGTCACCGGCCTGCCCATCCTGTCCCGCGAAGACCTGTGGGACCCTGCCGTGATTGCCGAACATCTGGAACCCCTGATGCGGAACAGACAGATGCAAGAGGTCGCATGACAAGACTTCCCAGACTGATGACAAAGGACCGCATCGGCGATGCGGTCCTTATTCCCGTATTCAGCATTCTGCAGGCGGTCGCGATGGGGTTGGGTGCCTTTGCCACCCGCGACGCATTCGCTGCACTGCATGCCGGGCATCCGCCTGATCTGCGCGTATTGATCCAGCTTTTGGGTGCGGGTCTGGCGGTTGCCCTGTTTGGGTGGTGCATCAAACAGCGGGCCGAGGCGCTGGGCCAAAGCTATGCCAACGATCTGCGGATCACCATCTACCGGCATATTGCCGGAATGGACCTTACGGCAGTCGAACAGCGCCGGGTCGGTGCGCTGTCGCTGCGCTTTGTTGGCGATCTGAGTGCGGCGCGCAACTGGTTTGGTCGCGGCCTGCCGTTGGCGATTTCCGCCATGTTTGTGTTGCCCAGCGCAGGAGCGGTGCTTTGGCTTCTTAATCCGCACCTTGCTTTGGCTGCGTTCCTGCCTCTGGCGATAATGGCGGGTCTGACCATCGCCATTGCTGTCGGACTGGAAGCGCGACATCGGAACCTCCGCAGTAAACGGGCCGCAATATCAATCTCCATGATCGAACGGATTGCCGTAGCACCAATGCTTGATCTGTTGGGGCGAACCGACAAGGAAATCGAAACACTTACAGAGAATGGGCAGCGGTTGCGCCACAACAGCCTAAGCCGTGCCGGACTGCGCAATGGGCTGTCGGGTATGATCGAAGCGGGTGCTGCCATCGCTGGCATGTGCGTGCTGATCACGGCAGGCATGATTGGTGCGATGACCGGGTCAGTGGCAGCCGCATTGGCGATGATCGCCATTCTCGTCGCACCCTTGCGGGAACTTGCGCTGGTCTGGGACCGGTATTGCGCCTGGCGGGTGGCAGGTGAAAAAGCGCAGAACCTGTTGCGTCAGGACAGTGCTAACCGCGAGGTGTCCGGTCATGGGCGGGCTGTGGCCATCTCGATTGACGGGGCGGTGACGTTATCAGCTGCGGCTGCGACGCGAATAACGCTCTGCCCTCATCAGATGCCGAAAGACGCAAATATTCTGCGCATCATGGCCGGTCTTGACCGGAACAGCGATTTCAAGGTCCGGTTTCAAGCCGAAGGGCACGCCGTTACACCGCGCTGCGCGTATATCGGTAATCAACCGGCTATCCTGCAGGGCAGTCTGCGACGGGCGCTGACCCTTGGTCTGCATCCCCGGCCTAAGGACCGCCGCATCCACCGGGTTCTGGCCGATTTTGATCTGCAGCATCTTGCAGATGGACCCAAAGGGCTGGACCGGCGCGTCGCCGAGGCGGGGCGCGATCTGTCAGCACCTGAACAAGTCCGCCTTGAGCTGGCGCGGGCTGCGCTTGCCCGGGCTGAGGTTGTCCTGATCGAGGGCAGCCGCGCCGTTTTGGAGCCCCAAACAGAAAGATATCTGGATATCATGCAGCAAGGGACCACATGCACCATCGTCCTGCAGCCCATGGCAGGCCTGCACCGGCTTGATAGCGGCTGCGTGATGGGACACGCTTCCCCTACATTTTGAAGCGCAAAGATTCCTTAAGGAGACGACCGTGCGCCTGACGACACTTTTTGTATTTTATGCGGGTATCTTTATTATTTTGATCACTGGTCTGACCGCCGTGACACTCAGCAACCTCAAGCAAAGCCAACGGTGGGACGAACGAACCGCACTGGCGTATGCGTCGCTTGAAGAACATCTGTTGCTTCAATCCAAGGTGTTTCAGTTACTCAAGCAGCATGGGGATGCGCTGATTATCGGTGACCTTGACGGTGGGGCACTGGAAGCGGAGTTGAATGAAAAGATCAAAGGCTCAATCTCGCGGATCAGAACCATCATCGCCAGTGAAATCGAACTTGTGGGTGAAGAAGAATATGAAGAACTGGAGCTTCTTGCCCAGATCGAAAGCAAGATTGCCGAAGTGGACAGGGTGCTGGCTCGCCTGACCCCCGAGGACGCAGATGCAGCCGATGGGGATGCTCTGGTGGATCTGCTGGACCAGACAATAGATATCGAACTGGCCACGCTCATTCAGGCGGCGGTCGAAGAGGAACGGGAAGAAGTGAGAGAGACCCGCGCGGCCGCGATTGCCTTTCGCAATGAAATGACAATCGTCACGTGGGCCACCATCGCCGCAGCAGTTGTCGCATTGATCGGCGCACTCTGGTCCTACGCAAGATTGCTGCACCTACCCTTCCGTAACCTGATCGGCGCCGTAAAGACCTATGGCACCGGCGATTTCGCCAAAGACGTGCCCAAACTCGGCGGGCAGGAATTGCGTGAAATGTCCAGCGTGCTCAGCAATATGGCCGCTCTCTTGCGTCAGCGTGAACTGGACCAGAGGCAGCAGAACGAACTGCTGGAACGCAAGGTCGCCGAGCGGACACATGAGCTGGAGAATCTTTTGCACCAGATCGAAATGTCTGAGGCAAACCGGCGTAGGATGATGGCCGACATCAGCCACGAATTGCGAACGCCGCTGACGATCATCCGGGGCGAGGCGGACGTCGCGCTGCGCGGTACGCTGCAAGATCCGGATGCGGTGTCAGATACGCTGGCACGCATACGCGATTCCGCACGCCACACTTCGCAGATCGTCGATGACATGCTGCTGGTCGCCCGTCACGAAGCAGGTGAATTGCGCCTTGATCCTAAGGATATCGATATCCGCCAAGTCATCACTGATGCGCAGGATATGTTCGAAGCTCCGATCAAGGTCATGATCGAGGCCAAGAATACCCGGGCGCGCGTGGACCGGTTGCGCATGCGTCAATGTCTGCTGTCCGTGCTGCACAACGCCTTGCGATATGGTGGCCCCGACATCGTGATTGCTGTGCGCGACAACAGTGAATCGCTCGAAATTGCAGTGTCCGATAACGGTCCGGGGATGAGCGATGAAGACAAGGCGCAGGCCTTTGAACGTTTTTATCGCGGTACGAATGCATCCCGAACACCGACCGAAGGTACCGGACTGGGTTTGCCGATCGTTCGCGCGATCATGGAGGCACATGGCGGCACAGCATCGCTTGTTGATGCCGATGGCGGCGGCCTGTGCGTCGTGCTGTCCTTGTCGCGCAAAAAATCACTGTCGCTGGTTGACCTAAAACAGACTGGTTAGGGTTCTGAAGTCAGTCATTGTCTGGCGTCGTCGCGCTAGCTCGGCTTTTTTGTTCGGCCCGGTTCCGACCATTGATACCAATTCGTCTTCTGATGGCGGCTGACGACAACGGATCATGGTACCTCTGACTTTGACAAGATCGAGGGGCGGCAAAGCGCCGATCTTCGTCATAAACAAAGGTTTATTCCCGCTGAGTGCACCCAAAGTTGATTTACGTGAGACACCAAAACCTGATTTACGAAGCTCAACGAAAGTATGTTGTTTGATGAGAGTCGCGAAAGATTTTGAAGATGCACGGCAAACTGGTTGGGGGTGACATGAATATTCTGTTGATCGAAGACGAGACACGTGTCGCAGATTTCTTGCGCCGCGGCCTCTCCGGCGAAGGTTGGAATGTGCAGCATGCGCCTGACGGGGAAACCGGCATTGAGATGCTGTCGCAGGACAAGTTCGATGTCGTGCTGCTGGATCTTATGTTGCCAGGCATCAGCGGGCAGGATGTCTGCCGCAAACTGCGGGCGCGTCAGATCAAGACCCCTATCCTGATGCTTAGCGCGCTGGACGCAACCGAAGAGCGTGTCGAAGGGCTTCGGATCGGGGCCGACGACTACCTGCCGAAACCGTTCGACTTTGACGAGCTGGTGGCACGTATCGAAAGTCTGCACCGGCGGGCAAATGGCTATGCCCAATCTGCCAAGGAAACGACATTGCAGTTCGGCGACATCATTTTTGACCGGTTGTCTTATCGGGTCGAGGTGAGCGGCGAACAGGTCGAACTGTCGGCCAAGGAACGCGATATTCTGGTCCTGTTCCTGTCGAACCCCGGGCGGGTGCTGACACGCGAACGGATCTTGAACGCGGTCTGGGGCATGAATTCTGACCCTCTGACAAATGTTGTTGACGTCTATATCGGACGGCTGCGCCGCAAGTTGAGACAATGCGGCGATGTGATCACGACCTTGCGCAACGTGGGCTATCGCATCGGCTAGAAAATACCCGGCCACTCACGGCTGAACGGCGGCACCTATGGTGTCGCCGTTTCTATGTGCACTGCCCGCAACGACGTCATTTTGCGGCGTTATGACAAAACCTTCATGCACCTGTCATAAAACTGTCATCTTGGCGAAAGGCGCATGCCATTCGGCCCGATTATCTCTTCATCAAAACAAACGCGGCTGGTCGGGCGGTTCCCGGCGCACCGCAAGACATGAAGAGTGGAATGATGACTGATTTTCTGGACCCTGGCGTCGTGATCCGCTTCGCGATCAATCTCTCCGCAATGACCGTTCTTATCTATGCGCTGTTCTACCCGCGCTACCGGGACAAGGAACTGGCAACCGCCGCATCGCTGTTCAACATCTTCGCGTTCGGGGTGCTGTCAATCCTCGGCTCTGTAGAATTCTCACTGGCTGCCGGTTTTGGCCTCTTCGCTATTCTGGCTCTCTTTACGCTCCGGTCCGAACAGATCAGCAAGATCGAGATTACCTATTTCTTCGGGTCGGTCGCCCTCGCTGTGATTTGTTCGATCCAGGGCACGACGCTGCCATTTGTAATCGTCGTGGTCGCGCTGGTGCTGCTGGGGGCCTTTGTCTTTGACCACCCCCGAATCCTCAAATCCGTCGATGGAATCAAGATTACGCTGGACAAGATCGAACATGACGCCCTGTCGGACCCGCAGAAAATGCGCACCGACCTGTCGGCAAGGCTGGGGGTCGAGGTGATGAGCTATCAGATTACGGCGCTCAACTACATCACCGATATGGCCCAGATCAACGTCTACTACCGCAAATAAACAAGGGAGAAACGACCATGGACTCGCGAATTGCAGAATGTCTGTCGACCTTCGATACGATCTCACTCGATGGGCTGAATTGCAAAGCCGCCATGCTGGAACGGCTGGACAACAAATACATCGTCCCCGCAGTACGGCTGGTGCCGGTCTTCACGCAGTTTGGTGAGTTGTTTGACGTGCTTGAAATCGAGGGTAAGCGGGCGTTCACCTATGCCACCAACTATTTCGATAATGAAGCCGCGCAATCCTACAACGACCACCATCAGGGGCGGCGCAAACGCTGCAAGGTCCGGATCCGGCACTATATCGACGCCGGGTTCAGCTATCTTGAGGTCAAACTCAAGGATACCCGCAATGTCACCGTCAAAAGGCGGCTCAAACTGCCGCAATTCGCTGACGGGCTCTGCGAGGAAAGCCGCGCCTTCATCGATACCTGCCATACCGATCTTTACGGTGTCCCGCTGGGACGCGACCTGCAACCGGTCATCGGGATGGAATACGAACGGATCACTCTTGTCGCCAAAGAAGGGGGCGAACGGATGACAATCGACACAAGGTTGCAGTTTCGCGCGGCCAATGTGGAACGGGATGCATCCGCCGATATGTTCATTCTCGAAACCAAATCGGCGCGTGGCAACGGGATCGCCGACAAGATCCTGCGCAGCCATCACCTGCACCCCACGCGCAAATGCTCGAAATACTGCATCGGGATGGCCGCGCTTGGTCAGGTGCAGCGGCACAACCTGTTCTTGCCCGCGATCCGGAAACTCGCGCTGATGGAGCAGCCCTTGCGTTTCGCCACAAAAGCTCGGCTCACAGCATAGGGCGGTGCAATGCTGGTGACCCCGGCAGGATTCGAACCTGCAACCTGCCCCTTAGGAGGGGGCTGCTCTATCCAGTTGAGCCACGGGGCCACGCTAGATCATTCAATGCCCACCTTTGGGCATCTGGTCAACGGGCCAAAGGGCCGCTAACAATGACGGAACGAACAGCAGGATCGCCCCTTGACCCGACAGATCAAACGCCCGCTCACGCTCCGCGATGTTTCCGAAGCCTCGGGGGTCAGTGAAATGACGGTCAGCCGGGTATTGCGCAACAAGGGCGATGTGAGCGAGGCGACGCGCCAGAAGGTCCAGGATGCGGCCAAGCGGCTGGGCTATGTACCCAACAAGATCGCAGGCGCGCTTGCGTCCCAACGGGTCAATCTGGTGGCTGTGATCATCCCGTCACTCGGCAACATGGTATTCCCAGAAGTCTTGTCAGGCATATCGGAAACGCTGGAGGATACCGAACTGCAGCCGGTCGTCGGTGTGACTGACTATATGCCCGAGAAAGAAGAAAAGGTCCTGTTCGAGATGCTGTCCTGGCGGCCGTCAGGCGTGATCATTGCCGGGCTGGAACATTCCGATGCCTCTCAGGCGATGCTGCGTCAGTCGGGCATTCCCGTGGTTGAAATCATGGATATCGACGGCGAACCCATTGACGCCTGCGTGGGCATTTCACACCGGCGGGCGGGCCGGATCATGGCCGAGGAAATCATCACCGCCGGGTACAAGCGCATCGGTTTCATGGGCACCAAGATGCCGCTGGATCACCGGGCACGCAAACGGTTCGAAGGGTTCACCCGGACACTGGCCAAAGCCGGGATCGAGATTGCCGATCAGGAGTTCTATTCAGGCGGATCGGCCCTTGCCAAGGGCCGCGAAATGACAGCCAAGATGATCGAACGGACCCCGGACCTCGACTTTCTTTACTACTCGAACGACATGATTGGGGCGGGCGGGTTGCTCTACCTTCTGGAGAAGGGTGTTGATGTGCCCGGTCAGATCGGGTTGGCCGGGTTCAACGGGGTCGAGCTGTTGGACGGCTTGCCAAAACGACTGGCCACGATGGATGCCTGTCGGCGGGAAATCGGCGTCAAGGCGGCCCAGATCATTGCTGCGCGAAACGCAGGCGAAACGATGTCAGATGACCGGATCGTCAAGCTGGAGCCAAAGCTGCAGCCGGGCGATACGCTGCGCTGCAACTAGGGCGCGTCACGCCTTTGCAGCATTCAATCAGATGCGAGCCGGACTCTGCGGAGCTTGCATAGGGCGGTCGCAATTCGCTATACAAAACATATGTTTAACGTCATCCTTTCCATATTGATTAAGATTTTACGAAACGCGGGATTTGGCCGCAAAATCTGGTAGAACACACCTCCTGTGTGTTGATTGAGTAGACGGGTGAAAGATGGCGACCGAACGTACGGCCCCTTTGGATCAGATGATCGAGTTTGTGATGGAAGAGATGTTGTCCGGCAACACCCAACGCAAACAGGCAATGGTGCGCAATCTGGCGGAACGCTGGCCGGACCAGCCCGCTTTGGCACTGGTCTATGCGGTCACCTCCGCGACCGAAGCGATCGAAGACAGCTTTCGCGAAACCGCGACCGAGGATCCGGTCATCCCGCTTGGCTACAGGCTGTCGGCCCTGATTTCGGCAGATGTGCATGCCGTCCAATCCATGGGCCAGACACCATCTGTCGCTGAGGACTTGCTGCATTTCTGGCGGCGCGTCGATCCGCAGTTCCTGCGACTGCAGTAAGGCTACATAGTCTGCGAATACCTGAGGGTCGCCAACCTTCCGTCTGCAAGACTGGTAACTGCATGTTCCAACCAAGCGTCGGAATCCGCCTTATGGTACAACTTCAAGTGTAGGTCTTCGCAAAGAGCAGACGTCACCGGCACTACGCGGCCACCGAACAAACAGTATCGCTTCACCTCTGATCTCCGCCCTGTTCAGGGCGTCCGGCAGATCGCTGAGCGTGCAACTGACAGCAACCTGCCCCAGACGCTGGGCCTTGGCTACCACCTGCACATCCACGGGCGCAGAACCATGTGTCTTCTCCAACTGACTGACAATCTGCGGTGCGGCGCCAACAGCCATATACAGCGCAATGCAGGTGCCAGGTTTCAGGTCCATGATCGGGTCAGGCACAACATATCCATGTTGCCGATGTCCCGTTGTCAGAACCAGCGTGTCAATGTTACCGCGTTCCGTCAGGCTTTCCCCCACGCTTGCCGCCGCAGCGCAGGCTGCGGTGACGCCAGGGACGATTTCGAACGGAATGCCGCTGGCTTTGAGCGCTTCTGTCTCTTCTGTGGTGCGACCGAAGATACCCGGATCGCCGCATTTCAGCCGGACCACCCGCTGCCCCCGCTTTACTGCTGCAACCAAGTTTTGCGTGATTTTCTCTTGCGGCCAGGAATGACAGCCTGGAGCTTTACCAACATAAATGCGTTCCGCATCCCGGCGGGCCAGTTCGAGGATTTCAGGATCAAGTAACCTGTCATAGTAAATGACATCCGCTTCTTGCAGCCGCTGTACCCCGCGCAGGGTGATCAGGTCTTTGGCACCGGGGCCAGCACCGACAATACTGACGCTGCCACCAGTTTTCTGGCCGAACTCGCCAGTCTCAATAGCGGTTTTGATAAGTCTGGCGGCGTCACGTTCTGCACCGCTTGCAAACAGACGACGCGGACTATCATTGAACACCCATCGCCACAGATCACGACGGGTCCGCGGGGCCAGCCGCATTGATGCGGCGTTTCGCAAACGTCCCGCAAGTGCTGCAAGATCACCCAGTCGCGGCTCAAGCATCTCTTCCAGTTTGGTCTTGATTTGGCGGGCTAGGACCGGTGCTGTGCCTTCAGTTCCGATGGCCACAACAACCGGATCGCGATCCACGATCGATGGTGTGATGGCGTCGCAAAGCAGTGGCTGGTCGACGACATTCACAGTCGCACCCGCATCCTTGGCCAGGGCATGCAAGGCCATGTCGATGCCGGGGCAACCGGTGGCAATGAAAACCAGCGCGCAATCGGCAAAACTATTACCCGAAATGCGACCGGTCTGGTGCATGATGCGGCCCGCAGCGGCAAGATCGGCAAGTTCGGCCTCAAGGACAGGTGCCAGAACAATCACCTTGGCCTCTGTTTTCAGGATTAGGCGTGCCTTTTGCGCGGCTTGCTCGCCTCCGCCAACAATAACAACACGGCGACCGGTCATCCGGAGAAACATGGGAAAGGTTTTCATGCGGACATGCTTTCATGTTGGTGGCGGGCATCCCACAGAACCTTGGCCATGTGATGCGCGTCAACCAGCGTTGGTGCGGCTTTGAGCGTCCAAAGCGCCACCGCGGCGGTACCAGTGACAGTGGCGATGGCGAATGGATCATGCTCCGTCCCATACCAGAGCGCTCGCAGATCAATGCCACGGCCCGCGTCGTGCAAGCGGCGGGTATCCTGCAAAATAGGCGCGGCGATTTCCTGGATATGCGCACCATCGCGCAAGCCGAAGACGGTGATCGCCTTGGACGGGTGCCGCTCGAACTCGCCGCCGCCCCCTTTGATGATACTTAGATCACGCTGGCCCAGTAACTCTGCGGCCTGTGCTTGTAAGCCCCGATAGGACGGATGGAAAACGCCTTGCACTGTTGCAGGTGCTTGTGCAGGGTTCCACATGCGAAGCACGGTATTGATACAGGACCGAAGCCCAAGGCTATCCCGCAAATTCAGCAGCGCATGGGCTGCGGGGCTGAGTGTTTCCAAAGCATGGTAGGTGACCGAAGGCCCGGCGATATCCAGCGCCTTGCGGACGCTGGCCCCCGGAGATTGATGCGCATTCTCGCCATGCATCGCAACGCGGTAACCTGCCTGGCCCACCAACCGGGCGGCCAGCAGGAAAAGCGGAGCACCTCGACTGCGCCCGGCCGCATATGAGGGCCAGTCGAGGTCGGCAGATGGAAGTTTCCCATCGACATGGTCCCGCAACGCAGCCGTGAAGCCCGCAATTTCCGCAGGTGTCTCACCCCGCAATCGCATGACCATCAAAAGGGCACCGATCGCTTCGGGGGCCGCTTCACCGTCCAGGATCAGGGTCATCGCCTCTTGCGCCTCTGCCATGGTCATGGCGCGCGCGCGGCCTTTTCCCCGAGCGACGATACGGACAAATGATGCGAGGCTCATTCCGCAGCCATCGGAATCGATGCCTCTGCCAAAAGCGCGGTCAGTTCGGGCTTGCAGGAACCGCAGTTGGTTCCTGCGCATGTGGCCTCGCCTAGAGCGGCGACATCGCGCGCCCCATTTGCCACCGCGGCAAGAAGCGTGTTGCGACCAACATTGAAACATGCGCAGACGGTTGCGCCCACTTCGGGCATATCGGCCGCGCTGCGACCGGCGAGCGCGATCAAGTGCGGTGTGCTAGTTCCGATAAAACTGATGATGGCCGAACGCGACAGGACCACCGGGGTAGTGGCCACGAATAATAGGGCGGTGATCCGGTCGTTTTCCGCGATGGCAACACGTACCGTCCCTGCAGTGGGATCAATCTGGATTGATACATCACCAATCGCCTGTCCTGAAAGTCTACGCGCTTCAGCTTCCCAGCATGCTGGCATTTGGCTACCGGCCAGTTCAACCTGCCATCCGGTTTGCGTGCGGGCGATGGCCGCATAAGGGGTCTGCGGCTTTGGCTGGTTCGCACAGGCAAGAAAGCCATACCATTTGGGTTTATGAAGCGTTGCTGTGACCGGACCGAATTTCAGTGCGGGCTGGCCGGAGATAGGATCAGTCACCGGTGCCGTCAGGCTGTTGACGATGCCAGAGGTCGTGCGCTGACGTGTCCAGTGCATCGGCGCGAATAGCTGGCCCGGTGCCACGCGCGGTGTGACCAGCGCCCGCAGGATTGCGCCGCCATAAATGCTTTCGACGCGGACAAGGGCACCGGCGTTTACCTCAAGCGATGCGGCGTCTTGTGGGTGCATCTCAACATATGGTTCGGCCAGATGTGCCCCCAGCCGCGCGGATTTTCCCGTGCGCGTCATTGTGTGCCACTGGTCGCGATTGCGGCCCGTGTTCAGCGCAAACCCTTGGTGTTTCCGCTGCGGTGCCTTGACCGGGATCATGCGCGCCTTGCCATCAGGGTGGTAAAACCGCCCATCCGAAAAGAACCGATGGCCGTTCTGTGGCCATTGGGTCGGTACCAGACGGGCATAGTCGACATCGACAAAGATGCTCAGATCCAGGTCGCGCGGAAACTGCGATGTGGCCGCATCAAGGGCAATATACTCGGCAAAGACATCGGCCGGTGTCTTGTAAGCAAACGCATGCCCGAAACCCATGCGCGTCGCCACATCGCTGATAATCGCCCAGTCAGAGCGGGCTGATCCGGGTGCTGGCAAAAAGGCCCGTTGGCGTGACAGGCGACGTTCGGAATTGGTGACCGTGCCGTCCTTTTCGCCCCAGCCCGTCGCAGGCAGGCAGACATGGGACAAATCCGTGGTGTCGGTGTTTTCCATAATGTCGGACGTGACAACAAAGGGCACATTTGCGATTGCCGCAGCAACACCCTCGGCATCGGGCAGGGATACCGCCGGGTTGGTGGATATCACCCAAAGCGCCTTGATATCGCCATTCGCGCAGGCCTTGAATAGATCAACGGCCTTCAGCCCAGGCTTTGTGCAAATGGTGGGGCTGTCCCAGAAATCCCGCACCGCCTGCCGGTGATCCGGATTGTCCAGTTCCAGATGGTTGGCGAGCATGTTGGCCAGCCCACCCACCTCACGGCCGCCCATGGCATTTGGTTGGCCGGTGACGGAAAACGGCCCCATACCGGGTTTGCCAATGCGCCCCGTGGCCAGATGACAGTTGAGGATCGCATTCACCTTATCCGTACCGCAGACGGATTGGTTGACGCCCTGTGAATAGACAGTGACGACCTTCGGTGTCGCGGCCCAAAGCCTGTAGAATGCCGCGCGATCCTGCGCGCTTAGGCCGGTATCGGCAAGGTCAGTTTGGTGGGCTGCGGTCAACGCCTCTTGCAGCCCGTTAACGTGACGCGTGATGAATCCATCGTCCAGTTGTCCGTCAGCGGCCAAATGCGCCAGAAGCCCGTTGAACAGGGCGACATCCCCATCAGGAGCAATCTGCAAATGCAGATCGGCAAGGTCGGTCGTCGCGGTGCGGCGCGGATCGATATTGACGACACGCATCTCTGGCCGCGCGTCTTTCGCTGCGGCAATCCGCTGAAACAGGACCGGATGACACCATGCGAGGTTGGATCCGACCAGCACGATCAGGTCCGCCTCTTCAAGGTCCGCATAAGTGCCAGGGACCGTATCGGTGCCAAAGGCACGCTTGTGCCCGGCGACGGAAGATGCCATGCAAAGCCTTGAATTCGTGTCGATATTTGCCGATCCAATGAAGCCTTTCATCAGCTTATTGGCAACATAGTAATCCTCGGTCAGCAACTGACCCGAGGCATAGAATGCCACGCTGTCAGGGCCGTGTTCGGCAATCGCGGCACTGAACTTGTTCGCTACGAGATCAAGCGCTTCATGCCAACTGGCCTGCTGGCCGCCAATCTTGGGATGCAAAAGACGCCCATCAAGGTCAATCGTTTCACCCAACGCGGCCCCCTTCGAACAGAGCCACCCAAAGTTTGCCGGATGATCAGGGTCACCCTTGATCGTGCCGTCAGCCCCGGCAAGGACACCGCAGCCAACGCCGCAATAGGGGCAGGTGGTGCGGGTCAGGTTCATGCCGCCGCCCGTGCACGTAAAAACGACCGGTCCAGCAAAATACGTCCGTTTTCAATGCGGGCAGGATAAGTGGTAACTTGGCCATCATCTTCGCCCTGCGCCTGCCCGGTTTCGAGCGAGATTACCCAGTTATGCAGCGGGCAGGTGACCGATTTGCCATGCACGATCCCTTCGGCCAAGGGGCCTGCCCTATGCGGACAGGCGTTATTCAACGCAAAGATTTCGTCCTCAGCGGTTCGAAAGACCGCAACACAGCCGTCGGACGTTTTGACCACCCGCGCGCCCCGCTGCGGGATGTCATCAAGGGCCGCAATATCAATCCAATTGGTCATTCCGCCGCCTCCAGCGCAAGGTTTGCAAGCGGCTGATAGCTTTCCGCCTTGTCCGCGGCATGTTCCGCCCAGGGGTCCTTGCGATAGATCGACTGGCTCAGCTCAAAGCGGTCAACCAAGGCCTGTCGCGTCTGCAGGTTGCCGATTTGCTCCTTGATCCACTCAAGCCCGACCTTGCCCATCCATTTGTAGATGCGGTCGAGATATTTGGCATGCTCGCGATAAAGCTGCGTGACCGCCTTGATAACGGCGATCACTTCATCCTCGGTCGCAACCTGCACCAGCAGCTCGGTTTCCTTGACATCCATGCCAGCGGCCCCGCCGATACTGACTTGATATCCGGAATCCACACAAACGACGCCGATATCCTTGCAAGTCGCCTCTGCACAATTGCGCGGGCAGCCCGAGACGGCGAGCTTCAGCTTGTGCGGTGTCCAGGACCCCCAAAGCGTCTTTTCCAGCTTGATACCCAGACCGGTGCTGTCCTGCGTGCCAAAGCGGCAATGATCGGTCCCGACACAGGTTTTGACCGTCCGAAGCCCCTTGGAATAGGCATGACCCGACACCATGCCAGCCGCGTTCAGATCAGCCCAGATATGTGGTAGGTCCTCACTCTGCACGCCCAGCAGGTCAATGCGCTGACCGCCCGTGACCTTAACCGTAGGCACCGCGTATTTGTCTGCCGCATCGGCAATCGCGCGCAATTCATCCGGTGTGGTGATACCGCCCCACATACGCGGCACCACGCTGAATGTGCCGTCCTTTTGGATATTCGCATGCTTACGTTCGTTGACAAAGCGGCTTTGGGGGTCGTCGGCATACTCCAGCGGCCAATCCGCCAACAGATAGAAATTCAACGCCGGTCGGCACACGTGACAGCCGCAGGATGTTTTCCACCCGCATTCCTGCCAGACAGCTGGCATCGATTTCAGCCCACGCGACTTGATCATGCGCCGCACGTCTTCATGGGTCATATCGGTACAGGCGCAGATGGATTGCGCGGCAGGCATGACAAAATCATCGCCCAGTGTCACCGCCAGCACCTGTTCGACCAGCCCGGTACATGTCCCGCAGGACCCCGATGCCTTGGTGGTTGCCCGCACAGCGCCCAGATCAGTGGCGCCCGCCGCGATGGCGTCTTCGATTTGCCCTTTGCAGATACCGTTGCAGCCACAGATCTCCGCGTCACGCGGTAAGGCTGCAACAGCTGCTAAAGGGTCCAGGGGGGTCCCCCCCTGATAGGCTGGGCCAAAGATCAGCGTGTCGCGCATATCCGAAATATCGGTCTTGTCTTTGATCAGGCCAAAGAACCAGTTGCTGTCGGCGGTATCGCCATACATCACCGCCCCAATCAGCACGTCATCATCAATGACAAGCCTGCGGTAGACGCCGCGCGCCGGATCGCGGAAAACGATATCCTCGCGCCCGTCCCCATCCGCGAAATCGCCCGCGCTGAACAGGTCGCAGCCAGTGACCTTCAGCTTGGTGGCCAGTTCCTTGACCACAAAGGCATTCGGTTCATCCACCAAACTGTCAGCCACGACCTTGGCCTGATCGTAAAGAGGTGCGACCAGGCCAAAGAGATGACCGTCAAACTCGACGCATTCGCCCACGGCATATATATCCGGATCAGAGGTCTGCATCTGTGCGTTCACCTCGATGCCGCGCGCAACCTCCAACCCAGCATCGGTGGCCAGACGGGTTTCAGGGCGGATCCCTACGGCCATGACGACCAGTTCGGCCTCAAGCCCGGTATTGTCTTCCAGCATCACACCTTCGACATGGGCTTCACCCAAAATCGCCGCGGTCGAAGCCCGGCAGATGATCCTGACCCCCTTGTTTTGCAGGTCACGGCGCAACAGGAACCCGGCACTTTCATCAAGCTGCCGCTCCATCAGATGGCCCATCAGGTGCAATACGGTCACCTCCATACCGCGTTCGGCGAGGCCTGCAGCCGCTTCCAACCCCAGAAGACCACCGCCAATAACCACGGCCTTGCCTCCCTTGGCGGCGGCATCAATCATTGCATTGGTGTCATCCAGATCGCGATAGGTGATCACACCGGGCAGGTCTTTACCCTGCACCGGAATGATAAACGGGGCAGAGCCGGTGGCGATCAAGAGCTTGTCGTAAGCAACGGTGCCGTTCTGACCGGTGACAGTTTTGGCCTCCCGATCAATCGCCGTCACATGCTCGCCAAACCGGCAGGTCACGCCGTTTGCTTGGTACCAATCGACGTCATGGGTCACGATCTCATCATAGGTCTTTTCGCCCGACAGAACCGGCGACAGCATGATGCGGTTGTAGTTCCCGCGTGCTTCGGCGTTGAACAGGGTTACGTCATAGCCGGCGCCCGCTTCGAACAGATGTTCGAGCACACGGCCCGAAGCCATGCCAGCGCCAATGACAACAAGTTTCTGGGTCATGTCCTACTCCGCTGCAATCGCGTTGGGTTTCGGCTTCGGTGTCCTGCCAGAGGTGGGCGATTTAGGCGCATTGCCGTGTTCGTACTCTTCAAGGAAATCCAGAACCTCCTGCCGGTATGCATAATAGTCAGGATGTTCGAGCAGCGCCTTGCGGGTGCGGGGTCGCGGGAGGTCGACATCTGTGATCTTGCCGATGGTCGCCTGTGGGCCGTTGGTCATCATGACAACGCGATCGGCCAGCAAAATCGCCTCGTCCACATCATGCGTGACGCAGATGGCAGTCACTTTAGTCCGCGACCAGACCTCCATCAGAACTTCCTGCAGTTCCCACCGGGTGAGGCTGTCGAGCATGCCAAAGGGTTCATCCAGCAAAAGCAGTTTCGGCGACAGGGCAAAGGCCCGCGCGATGCCGACGCGCTGTTTCATACCGTTGGACAGGTCCGCCGCACTCTTGTCCATCGCGTCAGCCAAACCGACGCGTTCTAGATAGTATTCAACCACATCCTGCCGTTCGGCGCGGGACGCGCGGGGGTAAACCTTGTCTACCCCGATCGCCACGTTTTCCTTGGCCGTGAGCCATGGAAACAGATTAGGTGATTGGAACACAACAGCACGTTCGGGATTAGCCCCTTCTACATGGCGGCCGTCGAGTTTGATTGCCCCTTTGCTGATTTCATTCAGGCCCGCAGCCATAGTCAGAACCGTGGATTTGCCGCAGCCGGAATGGCCTATCAGGCTGATAAATTCGCCCTTGTTGATCTTCAGATCGAAGTTTTCGACCACTGTCAGCGGCCCTTTGGGCGTTGGATACACTTTGTCGAGCTGCGAAAAATCAAGGAACCGGTTTTCGATCATCCCTTCCTGTGACTTGGCCACGGCGGCAGGCACCCCGTGGATCGGTGTCACATCCGGCAGCAGTCGCGTCCCTTCAACCTTCGCCTCGATCCCCACATCCACCAGATAAGTGGTCACATCCGCGCGCAAACGCTTGAACGTCTCATTATGGTTCATCGCAATGCGGTCACGCGGACGCGGGATGCTGACCTTGAATTCCTCACCCAGCGTCCCATCCGGGTTCAATGCGATGATGCGGTCAGCAAGGATGATCGCCTCATCCACATCGTTGGTGATCAGCACGCAGGTTTTCCTATCGGCTTCCCAGATATGCTCGATCTCATCGGCCAAATTGGCGCGGGTCAGCGCATCCAGCGCGGAAAGCGGTTCATCCAGCAGCAGGACTTCCGGGTTCATCGCCAGCGCGCGGGCTACGTTAACACGTTGGCGCATACCGCCCGAAAGTTCCGCAGGGCGGCGTGTCGCGGCGTGGCTGAGGCCCACCATCTTGACGTAATGGGCGACCTTCTCTGCCCGCTCCGCTTTGGTCAGTTTGGGAAAGACCGTATCAACCGCCAGCCCCACATTGCCGCTGACCGTCAGCCACGGCATCAGCGAATAGCTTTGAAAGATCACCCCCCGCTCCGGTCCCGGTTCGGTGATCGGCGCGCCCTTGAATGTGGCGCTGCCCTTAGTGGATGTATCGAGCCCGGCGAGCATGTTGATGAGGGTCGTTTTGCCGGTGCCAGAGAAGCCGAGCAGAACAAGGAACTCCCCCTCCGCCACTTCAAGGTTGATGTCCTTAAGAACGGCAGTGGCGTGGATACCCTCGCCGAAGCTTTTGGAAACGTTATCAAGTTTCAGAATGCTCATGCCGCTCACCGGTTATTCGTGAAGGTGAAAAGCGACTGGAGCGCGTACATGATCCGGTCGAGGATGAAGCCGATGATCCCGATGGTCAACACGGCCACCATGATCCGGGCCAGTGATTGCGACGATCCGTTCTGGAACTCATCCCAGACGAATTTGCCAAGGCCCGGGTTCTGCGCGAGCATCTCGGCCGCGATGAGGACCATCCAACCCACACCGAGCGAGAGGCGCAGCCCCGTGAAAATCAGCGGTAGGGCGGACGGAAGGACGAGCTTTGTGATCTTGGTATAGGTGTTCATTTTTAACACCTTGGAGACATTCACGAGGTCCTTGTCGATGCTCGCGACACCCAATGCAGTGTTGATCAGCGTAGGCCAAAGCGAACACAGGGTGACCGTGATTGCAGAGACGAGAAAGGATTTCGCAAAGAACCCGTCGCTGGCATAGGTGGCCGACACGATCATGGTCACAATGGGCAGCCAGGCCAGTGGCGAGACGGGTTTGAAAATTTGAATCAGCGGGTTCAACGCGGCGTTGGCCGTCGCACTCAACCCCGCCATGATACCCAGCGGAATGGCCACGATAGAGGCCAGTAGAAAGCCGAAGAAGACGGTCTGTATACTAGTCCAGATTTGATCGTAATAGGTTGGCTTTCCGGTATAAACCCGGTCGCGCACCCGGTCGGTATCGCCATTGGCGATATGTTCGGCGTTGCGGGCATCCTGACGTTCGTAAAAGGCGACCTCTTTCTCAGCCTCGCGCAGGGCATCGGCATGCAACGCGCCAACCTGTTCCCAGACCTGAACCGGGCCGGGGACGGCGCCAAGCGATGTCTGCACCTTGGGTGCCAGCGTGCCCCATGCCGATAGGAACAGCCCGATGGCCAGAACAGGCACCCCCAAAAGGCGCCAGATTTCGCCAGCCTGCGCCTTGGGGTTGTCGCCAGCTGCGGCCTTCAGGATCGGGGTCAGCCAGGCAAGGCCTAGGACCTGAAACCATGCATCAGCCTTGTTGATCCGGGTGAAACGGCGGGCGCGGCGTGCTTCGGTGTCGAGTGTATCTGGGTCGATTGCGGTCATCGGATGCCTCAGTTTTTCGCGTAAAGGAAGCGTATGTACGGCCTGTCATTGCCGTACATACGTTATGCAGTTGGATTAGCCTTGGATCTCGCTACCCACGACGATCTGCTCGCCTTTCAGGCCGATGGGCAGACTGTCGATATAGGCGTTGGGCTGACGACCATCGTAGGGAATACCGTCGATGATATCGCCAGCCGGTGTCGGATCCTTGAAGCCGTCACTATCCCACGGGAAATCGGCTTCATTCGCGATGCCTTCGTCCACCAGCATCCGCGCAGCTTCCAGATAGATATCGGGGCGATAAACCTCGGCAGCGGTTTCAAAGAACCACTCGTCGGATTTCGGCTCTGCGATCTGGCCCCAGCGGCGCATCTGGGTCAGATACCAGATGGCGTCGGAGTAGAACGGATAGGTCGCATTGTAGCGGAAGAAGACGTTGAAATCTGGGGCCGGGCGCACATCGCCCTTCTCGAATTCAAAGAACCCGGTCATGGAATTGGCGATTACCTCGTAATCCGCCCCCACATATTCAGAGCGGGCGAGGATTTCGACCGCCTCGGGCCGGTTGGCGTTGTCGTTTTCATCCAACCACATCGCGGCCCGGATCAGCGCCTTGGTCAAGGCGAGCGTGGTGTTAGGGTTTTCCTCAGCGAACTCTGCGGTGATCCCGAACACCTTTTCGGGGTTGTTTTTCCACATGTCGTAATCGGTGATGACCGGCACGCCGATGCCCTTGAACACAGCCTGCTGGTTCCACGGCTCACCCACCGCGTAGCCAAAGATCGTGCCTGCCTCCATCGTGGCGGGCATCTGTGGGGGTGGTGTCACGGACAGCAGGACATCAGCCCCGATCTGGCCCGAGATATCCTGCGGTGAGTAATAGCCGGGTTCCAGACCGCCAGCCGCCAGCCAGTAACGGATTTCGTAGTTATGGGTGGAGACGGGGAACACCATGCCCATGTTGAACGGGATGCCCTGATCCTTGTAATCCTCAACCACAGGGACCAACGCGCTGGCGCTGATCGGATGTTGCGGGCGGCCATCGTCCATCACCGATACATTCGGCTTCATCTCCTCCCAGATTTCATTGGAAACCGTAATCGCATTGCCATTCAGGTCCATCGAAAACGGTGTGATGATATGCGCCTCGGTGCCGTAACCGATGGTCGCGGCCAAGGGCTGACCGGCCAGCATATGCGCCCCGTCAAGCTGACCACTGATCACCCCGTCAAGCAGCACTTTCCAGTTGGCTTGCGCTTCGAGCGTGACAAACAACCCTTCATCCTCGAAATAGCCCAGCTCATACGCGACGGCCAAAGGGGCCATGTCGGTCAGCTTGATAAATCCAAGGGTCAGATCCTCCTTTTCAAGCTCCAGCATCTCGGCAGAGGCTGCGTTCGCCAGAAGGCTGGACGTCGCAAACAAAATCGAAATTGTTTTCATCATCATAGGTCCCTTTCAAAGCCCGGCAGGGCAAAAACAAAAAAGCCGCACGTCAGGTCCACGGGGGAGGAGATCCGTGTTCCAAACGAGCGGCTTTGCTCTTCAGTAAAGCGCTGCCAACTTTGGTCAGCGCGAATTGGCGGGCATCGTTGCCCCTTGTAGCAAGGGTGCATTGCGAGCGTCAGGGCAAGCAATGGGTTTTTCTGCGTTGCCGCAAGAATTATGCGGCAATGCAGAAACTGCCCAAGAATTCATCGCGGTCACTGGGCAAAATCAAAGGTTCTGCCGTCAAAGAAGGCATCGGGGGCAAGAATCATATGCCCCCGCGATGAGGCGACAGCGGTTTCAAACCGCAAGGAACCTTCCTCTTTCTCGGATGCGCCAGGCATGTCAGCCCCGATATCGGCGAGGTTCTGGCGGTAAAGATCGGACCGAAAACTGGCCTTGGCTGTTTCCACACCGGCGGCATCTGCCCCCAGCTGATGGGCGATCCAGGCGGCTTGACTACGCCAGGGAAAGCTGGCCGCATGCTTATGGAACTGCAAAAAGCGTTCTACGGCCACAGGCGGGGCGTTATGTTTCGGAACAATATGCCCGGTCAGAGCGGGGTCAATCAGATCAGATGACATGCTCAGATGTTCGCTGCGCCCCAGGATTTCGACAGCTAGCGCCTTGTTTCTGGGCGCATCAAGCCAGGCGGAGGCGTGAAATACCGCACGCATCAGCCTGCGCGCCATATCTTCGTTCCGCTCAACCCATTCGTGGCGCACCGCAAGGACCTTTTCAGGTGCAAACTGCCAGACATCGCGGCCCGTCATCATCAGTTGCGCAACATCATGCTGCACCGCCACACTGCCCCAGGGTTCACCCACCCAGAACGCATCGACAAACCCGTCCGCCACCGCATCAGCCATACGCGGGGGTGACACGGTAACCTCGTCAATCGTCAGGGTCGGCGCAGCAGAGGTCCAGTAGGACAACAGCAGCCGGTGCATGGAGTAATGGAATGGCACGCCGATCCGCAATGGCTTAACGCCACGCGCGGCAAGAGCGGTAAGAATGGCGCGCGCATTGCCAAACGGAAGGGGCCCCAACTCCTTGGCGACTGCGTTGGAAAGGCCAAAGACAGTGCCGTTCACCGACAACACCATCAGCGCATCAATACGGGCGGGCAGTCCACCAAGCCCAATCGACATCGCCACCGCCATCGGCGACAACATTTGCGCTGCATCAAGATGCCCCAGCGCCAGCATATCCCGCAGCGCCGACCATGATGGTTGCCGAACAAGATTCAATGCCAGACCCTGTTCCGCCGCGAAACCCAATTCCTTTGCAATGACAAGCGGCGCGCAATCGACAAGCGGCACATAGCCGCAATTCAGGACGGTACCGGTCATGATAGCAGGTCCGCCGCGGTGACAAGCGCTTGGGCGACGTCTATCACCTTGCGGCTTTTGTCCATCGCAGCCTTGCGCAACAGTCGATAAGCCTCATCCTCTGACACCTGCCGCTGGCGCATCAGAATACCTTTTGCACGATCAATGGTCTTGCGATCCTCCAGCGCCTGTTTGGCCGCATCCAGTTCCGACTGCAGCTGGCGCATCACCTTGAAACGGGCGATAGCTGTTTCAAGGACCGGCTTGATCCGCTCCATTTTCAGGCCATCAACAACATAGGCGCTGACGCCCGCATTCAAGGCGGCCTTGGTCAGGTTATCATCCGTATGATCGACAAAAAGCGCCACAGCGCGTTTGCTGGTTTCGGTCGCATGAGAGATGTGTTCAAGCGTATCACGGTCAGGATTTGCCAGATCTATCAACACGATATCAGGCACATACTCCCGGACCGTGCGATCCAGCGCCGCGATTTGGGTCAACGCTTTGACATCCGTCCAACCCGCGGCATTCAGCGCATCGACGATTTCACGTACTTTTGAAGCGTTTGGTTCGACAACAAGGATACGAAGACTTTCGTTCATTCCGTCGTCATCTACTCTTGTATGGCAGAGATCAATTTTCAACGCAGCATAAGCCTGCGGCGTGTAGCGCCGAAAGCCAAAGATTTAGGCGTCAATCATGTATTTGCCTATTTCTGACGCGGGATGGCCCCGGTCAGACATCGGCTATCAATACTTTGGATATCTGACTTGGGACACAACCGACCGAAACACGTGGTGTGTAGGGTAGCGCGGACATCGGACAAGGACTGTCGTCTCTCAAACGCGCAAACGCGCGGTGAGATGAAAATCATCTCATCGCGCGCTCGCATTCAGATTTAGTCGCTTTACGCTGGCGACTTGATCCAGACTTCGACGCGGCGGTTGATGCGGCGTCCATCCTCGCTGGCGTTGCAGCCTGCCGGTGCGATTTCACCATAGCCGACCGATGCAAAGCTGATGCCGTTCAGGCGTGTACCGGCAAATTCCTGCAACTCGGCAGTGACCTGTGCCGACCGACGCTCTGACAGGGCCAGGTTGTTGGAGAAGGGGCCAACCTCATCGGTGAAACCGACAAGCAGGACCTCGGTTCCAGCAGGCTGGGTTTCCAGATATTCGACCAGACGCAGCTTATCGATCCGGCCCCGCTCGTCCAGCAGCGAAGACCCGGTGCGGAAACGGAACGTGGTCGACAGACGGTCATAATCAACCATACGGGCCAGCATCTGGCGCATGAAAGGAACCTCGTTGGGGTCCGCATTCGGGTTCAGCAGGGCTTGGGCGCGCACATCTTCCAGGGACTGTTCCCGGCGATCCACGCTAAAGCCGATGAAACCTGCCTTGCGGATCACATTGTCCGCCTCGGCAGACGTGGCATACTCCACAAAGTCGCGACCTTCCGGGGAAAGCGTATCGCCACGGGTATAAAGGAACAGACGACGTTGCAGAGCATATTCCTCGGTCTTGGCCGAGAATGTGTCGGGGACCATCGTGATACCGCACTGGTTGACGATATTGACCGACTGTGCGCCACGCTGGAACGCATAGCCCACAACACCAATCGCGCCGGGGTTTGCGTTGACCGCCTGGGCAACTTCGTTGCTGTTAGCGACAACCTGTGCATCGGATGTCAACGCCGTGGCGTCGCTGCCAAAGATACGGGCTTCGAACACGTCGCGACGGTTAGAGCCCACATTGCGGATCACAACCTGCACGGGCAGATCGGGGCCGCCGACCTGCGACCAATTGCTGATCGCACCGCTGTAAATGCCAAGCAACTGGCGGACATTCATCGTCTGGATCGGGTTGTCGGGATGGGTGATCACGATCAGGCTGTCAACGGCGACGATATGTTCCTGAGCGGGGTCAAACATATCACCTGCGCCATCGGCGCTCAGCGCCTCGGCCTCAACCGGCTGAATGCGACGGGCGGCCATTGCGATTTCTGAGCGTCTGGACAGCAGATCGGCCAAGCCATCGGATGTGCCCGTCGATGTCACCTGAATCGTGGCAATATCATCGCCAAAACCCTGATCGGCAACCAGACCCGCTGCAAATTGACCAATCTGGGTGGTGTTGTTGATCGTCGCGGCGGCGTCCATTGATGCGGCGTACCCCTCCAGCAAAAGAGGCATCAGACCCAGACCGACGGCATCCGAACCGGATGCGGCAACATCAATATCGCCCACCGCCAGATCCGGACAGGCCGCGCCGGTACAGCTGACCCGGCTGGCCGACACGCGCAGCTGACCAAGTGCAGTGCGGATCACGTAAGAGTTGTCTTCGAAAGAAACGAGTTCACCATTCATATTCACCGTACCATCGCTTGAGCGAAGCGTGATGTCTTGCGCGTATGTACTGCTTGCCGTTGCAAGAAAGCCGGCCAGGGTCATCGCCCCGACTGCGCTGGCTTTTTTCAAATGGTTCATGCCGTTATCTCCATTACCCGACGAATGCGTTGTCAAATCAGTGATGCAGGTGTCAGCCGTTTCCTGGCGCCTGCGTGGTTCTGTTCGTGTTATGCGCGAATAAAAAGTATGAAATTGTGGGCAAATTGCGGCGAATCTTTCCCGACCCAGCGGCAATCGCCAGAAAAAGGGTCAGTATGCAAAAAATATCCAATGTCGTGTCAGATTGGGCACTGTTGCCATCCCGGAAAACTCTCAAGGACGCAGAATCAGGCCGCGGGTGCGCCTGATTGGCTCAGATCATTCGGATCACATCCTTGTCGATGGCGAGCATATAGCCTTTGCGTGCGATGTTCTTAATCAGCAGTTCGCTGATCATCTGGTTGCCTAATGTGTCGCGCAGCCGCTTGATCCGCGTGGCACCCGCCGCTTCGTCGCAATCAGCCGCGCTGCGGCCGGATATGACCCCTTCGATCTCTGCCCCTGACAGGACCTCGTCATCCATGCGGGCCTCGGCCAGGACAGACAGGGTCTCAATCGCCGCATCGGTCAGCTTGAATTCAAAGTCATTCAGATACACCGCCTTCTGATCACGGCTGATAGTCAGGGAGTTTACCTCGATCCCCTGTCGCTCAATCCGGCCCATACGGCGGTTCAGCGCAATCAACATCACCAGAAAGGCGACAGCGGCAATCAGCAAAGCGGTAGCAAAGATCAACAAAACAAAGATCACGAACCGGTAAGAGGCCAACGTGTCAGAAAACGCCGTGCCGGACTGCGCCAATATCTCCAAAAGCTTGATCTCGGCATTGCCGGTCAGGTTGTCATTTTCGACGAACAACTGCTCGACGCGGGCATTGAACGCGTTGGCATCGGGCAGATTAATGAACAACAGGATGGCTGCAATGGCCAGAATAGCGACAATCGCCGCAATCCCTGCGACGACAATCCTGCTGCCAATTTCACGTGCCTCAGTAGCGGAGGAAGTATTCACCTGCGCTGTCCTTTCTTCCATCAAGCCCAGCATCATCAAAGACACCAAGCACATTCAATAGCTGCCAGCCACCACCCGCAAGACGTTGCCGCAACTGTCCCTCTGCCGATGAGACAGAGCAGTCGCCCTGCACTTCAGCCACGCCATAATGCAGACGCAAGGGGTTGTCCTGTTTTGCCTTGTAATCCGCATAACAGGCGGCCTGCGCCATGCTGGCGCTGAACAACAGGATCATGAATGTGAAAGAAAGATGTTTCATGACGCTCAACTGACACTTTGCTGTGATGATATTCAATAACGCCAGATGTTATCGCGATGGCAATCGCATAACCATCCCCCGTTATTGTCTGGCGGGGTGGATCAGCCCCAAAATCCTTTCATCAACGCCTCCTCGCGTCCCGCTAAGAAAGGAAAGCCCATGCTGAAACCCCTAATCGCAGGCATTACCGCCCTCTCGCTGACCCTCGCCACACCCCTACAGGCCGGTGGGCTTGACCGCGACGATGTGGGCAAACTGATCCTTGGTATCGCCGCCATCGCAGCCCTCAACGCCGCGCTCGAAAACCGGCGCGAAGACCGGTCCACGACCCCTGTTCGTGACCGCGACATGCGCGCACCGCGCGTTACACCCAACAATGCGAACCGCTGGTCCGATCTGAACCGCCAGACCAATCGCCGCGTGATCCCGCATGCGTGTCTGCGCAACATTGAAACCCGCTTTGGCACCCAGCGCATGTTCGGCCTGCGCTGTCTGGAACGGAACTACAACCATGTGAACAGCTTGCCAGATCGCTGCGCCGTTCGCGTTTACACGAATAACGGGCCGCGTCGCGGCTACGACCCCCTTTGCCTGCGCGAGCAAGGCTATCGATCTGATCGGCGGCACTAAGACTGCCCGACCAGTAGCGCGGTCGCACAGCCCCGGTTACCGCGCCACCTTGGGCCAGTGGCTTCAAACAACAAAAGCCTAACAGAAGTCACATGCGCCCACAGGGGCAGAGAGTTTGGACATGGCTCTCTGCCCCTTTTTGCTTGCAGTGGTCAGCACAGTCTGGTCACTGACCGCATGACCACACCAGATTTCAGCTTCGAACAAACCGCCCACGGCAACGGGTTCACCCATATCGCCGGTGTGGATGAGGTTGGGCGCGGGCCGCTTGCCGGTCCAGTCGTGGCCGCCGCTGTGATCCTCGATCCGGCGAATATCCCCGCGGGGCTCAACGACAGCAAGAAACTGTCGGCCAAGCGGCGCGAGGCGCTGTTTGACCAGATTATGACCAGCGCCTTGGTCAGCATCGCAGAGGCGACCGTGGCGGAAATCGACGAACACAACATCCTGCGGGCGTCCCATATTGCCATGATGCGGGCCATCGACGGGCTGGCGCAACGGCCCGATCACATCCTGATCGACGGCAACATGGTGCCGCGCGGCCTGACGATATCCAGCGAAACCATCGTCAAAGGGGACGGGCGCAGCCAGTCGATTGCCGCAGCGTCAATCGTCGCCAAACTGTGGCGCGACCGACACATGGTGGATTTGGCGCAACAGTTCCCCGGCTATGGATGGGAAAAGAACGCCGGATACGGCACAGCCCAGCATATCAAGGGGCTTCAGGCTCTTGGGGTCACCCCCCATCATAGACGTTCCTTCGCCCCCATACACAACATCTTGTATCAAGATAAAATCGTAAGTGATTGATTCAATAAAGTTTTTGACAGCGAATCGTCTCTGACTCACATTAGGGCCAAGCAAATGAGCGGGCAAACCGCCGGGGCTACGAGGCAAGTATGACGATTAAGACCGAAGTTAAGGGCGCAAAAGCGCTCCCTCTGAACACGATCCTTGACGGGGACTGCATCGAATTGATGAACAGTCTGCCCGCGAATTCCATCGATCTGATCTTCGCCGATCCGCCCTACAACCTGCAGCTCAAGGGTGATCTGCACCGCCCCGACAATTCCAAGGTCGACGCGGTTGATGACGCCTGGGACCAGTTCGACAGTTTCAAGGTCTATGACAAATTCACCCGCGATTGGCTCAAGGCCGCGCGCCGCCTGCTGAAACCCAACGGGGCAATCTGGGTCATCGGCAGCTATCACAACGTCTTCCGCATGGGTGCAGAATTGCAGAACCAGGGGTTCTGGATCCTCAACGATGTCGTCTGGCGCAAATCCAACCCAATGCCCAATTTCCGGGGTAAACGCCTGACCAACGCCCATGAAACCCTGATCTGGGCGTCAAAGGAAGAAGCCAGCAAATACACCTTCAACTACGAAGCGCTCAAGGCGCTCAACGAAGGCGTGCAGATGCGCTCTGACTGGGTGTTGCCTATCTGCACCGGCCATGAACGTCTGAAAAACGATGCAGGCGACAAGGCGCACCCGACCCAAAAACCGCAATCCCTGCTGCACAGGGTCCTCGTTGCCACCACCAACCCCGGTGATGTTGTTCTCGATCCGTTTTTCGGAACAGGCACCACCGGGGCCGTGGCCAAGATGCTGGGGCGCGATTTCATCGGGATCGAACGTGAGGCCGAATATCGCAAGGTCGCCGAAAAACGGATCGCCAACACCCGGAAATTCGACAAGGAAGCATTGGAGGTCTCCACCTCCAAACGCGCCGAACCGCGCGTCGCCTTCGGGGTGCTCGTCGAACGGGGTATGCTGCGCCCGGGCGAGGAACTGTGGTCGATGAACGGTCGGCACAAGGCCAAGGTCCGGGCTGACGGCACCCTCATCGGGGACGATATCAAAGGATCAATCCATCAGGTCGGGGCGCATCTGGAAGGCGCGCCAAGCTGTAACGGCTGGACCTATTGGCAATTTAAACGCGACGGGCAAAAGGTGCCCATTGATCTGCTGCGCCAGCAGATCCGTGCAGAAATGGCGAAGCACTGACCGGGAACAAGGTCACAACATGCATTCCCAACGTTGATACCGCCGGTGCCTGCGGCAAGCCCTTCCATGGTGGAAAGGTCCGTATGCACTAACTTTTACCCCGCCATCGTATGATGGCGGGGCTTTTTTTGGCACAGCCAGATTACCGCTGGCGTCGTCCCGGCATCTGCCCGGCTATCGCAATTCGCACTCCGGTACAGTCGGCAACCGAGAGAAGGCGCCAATTGATCAATGTCGCAGGCCCGTCGGGGTTTTCAGCTTCGGCGCTTGCACCGCAACCGGCAAAGCCTCTCGCCGGACGATTGCACAACAAACCCCTCCAATGTTCCTACGGCACATAAGCTGCAGCCTTGACCAGCCTCTTGACGTCCCTCAGGCCTACTTTCCCCTTGTAGAACTTTGCCTCGGCGTTGGTCGCTGCAATAGCAGCGCACAGCGCATCCGGGTCGGTACGCGCTACCTCGGATGCAGTACGCAAGCCGACCGCGACCAGCACGCGTGCAAACCCGGGGCTGACCCATTGAATACGGCACAGATCGGCAATCGCGACCATCTCATCCAGGGTTTTGTGTTGCAGACCTGTCTGCTGGGTCAGCGCCACCGGATCAGACGCGGCCTCAAATAGCTGCCCGGTATTCTTGATGCCGGCCGTCGCCAAACTGGCCACGGCGTCGTCACCCAACCAGTCGATGTCCTTCAATGGTCTGGGCTTTGGGAAAAACCCGTTGATCGCGCGGCGCAGCAGTTGCAGGTATGTCAGATCAACGCCCGTTGAACTCGCAAGCGCTGCGGATGACCTCGCTGATTTCAAGGTGACCAGCAGCTCGGCGGCATTCTGCACACCAACGGCTTGGATTGCGGCCAGCTTCTTGGCCAAGCCATCGCGCAGAGGCTCATGGCTCGGGATTAGATCACTGGACAAAATACGGTCCTGCAGATCCTCAAGACTCGTTGTCGCTGCCTGTGACTGTGTCTTTGGTGGTTTATCCACTGTCATTGCCGCCATCATTGGTCGGTTGGTCACTGACAATAGCCGGAGAGGGCAACCCGGCAATGATCCAGATCAGTCACGATTGGCACTCGAAGGCCAGTGTCAAAACCTTGCCGTGGCATTCACGATTCGACTGCGCGGGACCTTAACCCTGCCAAATGCTGCAAAAAGGTCCGGCGCAAGTCCGACGTTTTGCCGACGCGAGACTAATATCGCAAGGTCGCCGAAAAACGGATCGCCAACACGCGCAATTCCAACCGAGAAGCACTGACCAGGGACAAGATCACAACATGCATTCCCCACGTTGATACCGCAGGTGCCTGCGGCAAGCCTTTCCATGGTGGAAAGGTCCGTATGCACTAACTTTCACCCCGCCATCGAAATGATGGCGGGGCTCTTTCTGCAAGGGCGGCTGCCTTGGTTATCACTCACCACCACCACCGACAACGCCATCCTGCGTTGCGGTGAATCCGGAACCGCCAATGAACTGGGTTTCAAATGGTGCATTCGGATCGTCGGGGTTTGCGACCGTCGATGTGATATCAAAACCAATCAGCCCGCTGGTCTCCAACGCGTCATGACCATAGAACGCACCGGCAATGACCGACGATTGATCCACGCAGCCCGATGTGCAATTCAGATCAGCAGCATAACCATTCCCGTCGATACCGGCGGAGAAAGTCATTTCGACTGTATTTTCAAAATCACTGCCTTCGTCGGGCCCATATGATGCATTCAAACTTCCATTGACCGTGTCCAAATCATCAAAAGCGGCCGTAATTTCGATGCCGCCTGAAATGTTGACTTCGTCGTCAATCAGATTGCCATCCAAATCCAGTAACTGCCCGTAGCCTTCCAAGATACCAGAATATGTAACACTGCCCGTGATGGCTGCTATCTCGGTTGGGTCCGTTTCAAATCCGACAACAGAAAACAGCTCGGCATCGAATTCGCCGTTGAGGTCAGGATTTTCTCCACGCGCATAGACATAGATAGATCGCGTTGCCGAAACTGCGCCTTCCGTGAAGGTTTCACTGTTCCAATCCTCGCCACCTTCTACAGATGCAGGGCCTGCGCCCTCCACGAATGCCAGAGTCTCACCATTCAGCGTCACCACAAAATCACCAAGATCATCGCCCGTGGATATGACCGTTTCATCCAGGATGACCAGCCGGGTCTCTCCGCTCTCATGATCGGTGATGGCACCGACAACTTTGATGTTGATCGGGCCTGCACCGTCAACGTCGGCTAGCGTCGTGTCCTCTGTCGCAAAGGGCAAACCATTGGCGGGCGCTTGACCTGCCTTGGTGCCAAACGCAAGCGCCTGTGCCCGCTCTGAAAGACCACCCGGATTGGCGCCCGACCCGCCGCCGCCACAAGCCGCTAGTGCCAGCAGCGATATCATTGCAATTGCTCTCATTTCAAAATCTCCTGTTTCCGTCCAATCGCGGCGTCCTGTGACCACGCGCACTCGCCACTTCTGGAACTACGCGTCAGCGCATCGCTCTATTCTCGGGTTTTTCAGAAACATCCCCACCAGCTATCGGATGCAGCAACCGTCGCTTTTGAAGATGAGTGTTTTTGCGTGAAGGCGCGTCAGTTCGGCGCGACCCGGTAAGCATTCATTTACAAACTGCACCGTGCGGTCCGTTAACCCGGCCAAATGCTGCAAAAGGGTCCGACGCATGTCCGACGTTTTGCCGACGCGATGCCGACCGCCGAAATGAGCCAAAAGCCCTGTATTAACTGGTCCAGCGGTGATTCGGTGAAAGCAGGTGTTGCGCGGCCCCGGTCAGGGCACCGAACGTTGCACCACCGTAAGATGGGTCTTGACCCATCCTAGCGTGGCATCGGGTTGCCGGACGACCTGTAGTCCGACCAATCCGTGATCTCGGGGTAATACATCTCGCGCCACGCCTTGACCCGTGGGTTCATCACCTTGCGCCAGATCGTCGGCGACAGCGCCGCCATCGTCATCACCGGATAACCAAAGGGCAGTTGCGGGGCCTCATCCGCCGTATAGGTCTGCAACAGCGGAAACCGCCGGTCCGGCTTGTAGTGGTGATCCGAATGACGCTGCAAATTGATCAGCAGCCAGTTCGACGCGCGATGCGCCGAATTCCACGAATGACGGGGCAGAACATGCTCGTATTTTCCGTCGCCCAGATGCTTGCGGGTCAGCCCGTAATGTTCGACGTAATTGACCAGTTCCAACTGGAAAACCGCCCAGAATGCCTGTGTTGCAAATAGGAAAACACCCCACCAACCACCGATCAGGGCGGCCAGCACAAAGAACCCGCCCTGCAACGCCCAATACCGCCAAAACGGATTGGATTTATCGTGCCAAGGCAACCCCTTACGCGCCAGCATGGCCTTTTCTGCCCGAAACGCCGACACCAGGCATTGCCAAAGAACGCGCGGGAAAAACCGCCAGAAACTTTCGCCATACCGCGCCGTGACCGGATCACGGGGCGTGGCTACATAACGGTGATGGACCAGCAGATGTTCGGACCGGAAATGCGAATACAACACAGACGCCATCAGGATATCCGCCATCCAGCGTTCGACCTTTGGCTTCTGATGCATCAGCTCATGCGCATAGGTGATCCCGATTGTACCTGACAGCACGCCAAGCCCGGCAAACAATGCCCATTCCTCGAACCCGCTCAGATGACCTGTCTGTATCACATAAATCATTAACCCAAAGATGGTAAGCAACTGCACCGGTGGCCAGACAAGCGTGATCAGCCGATACCAGACCAACTGATCCTCCGGCGTTTCCAGATCGGGATTCGCGGTGTTTAGGCCAATGAAATAATCCAGCCCGGTAAACAGATACCAGGTCGACACAGGCAACAGCAGCAGGGCCCAACCGCCCTGCATCGCCACCCAAATCGCCAATGGCACCAGCGCCAGCGACAGCCAGAAGGGCAGCGCCGCAGTCAGCCGCCCAACGCGAGGAGTTCCGGGTATCGCTGTCATCTCAAACCTCCGCTGCCATAGCTCGAAGACCAGTTTAGGGTATACGCCCTAATTATTCAACTCTCGATAAAACGCGTAGCGGCCAGATCATAAACCTTGCGCATCGCCGTGGGCAAAGCCGCCGGGCTGAAATCAGATTTCGGGACAAAAACACCACGCATCACTTTGGTTTGCATCGGGACAATGGCCGTCATAATCTTCAGGCGCAGATGAAAATGCGTAAAGGTGTGGCGCGCCTCTTCACCCAATGCCGCCCAGTCGGCCTCCAGCGGTGGCGCGGGTTCAGGTGCGTCGGACCAGTCCGAACCCGGCCAGCCCAGCATCCCACCCAACAGCCCGCTCTCGGGCCGTGTTTCCAGCAACCACGCACCATCGCTGCGCCGCGCCACATAGACAATCCCATAGCGTGTAGGTGTCTGTTTCTTTGGTGTTTTCTTGGGTAGCTCCGGCGCTGTCCCAGCCGCTCGTGCCGCACAAGGATCGCGCCAAGGGCAAATCCCGCAGGCCGGGCTGCGCGGCGTGCAAATCGTCGCGCCAAGGTCCATCACCGCCTGAGCATAGTCGCCCGGTCGCCTTTCGGGCGTCAGCGTTCGCGCATGATCCGTCAAGACGGGTTTTGAACCGGGCAGCGGCTCATGAACGTCATGCAGCCGCGCCATCACCCGCTCTACATTGCCATCAACCACGGTTTCGGGGCGATCAAACGCAATGGCCGCAATGGCGGCGGCTGTATACGGACCGATACCGGGCAGGGTCAGCAAGGTCTTATATTCACTCGGAAAAACACCGCTATGATCGGCAACCACCACCCGCGCGCATTTCAGCAGGTTCCGCGCGCGGGCGTAGTATCCAAGACCCGCCCATGCCGCCATGACATCGGCATCATCTGCCGCCGCCAGATCGGTGACTTTCGGCCACAACCCCATGAATTTGCGATGATAATCGCGCACCGCCACCACAGTGGTCTGCTGTAACATCACCTCTGACATCCACACGGCATACGGATCTGGCATAACCCCCGCCTTGCGGTCGGTCGGCGGCACGCGCCATGGCATGTCCCGTGCATGCACATCATACCAGGCCAACAGATCATCACTTAGGTCACGCAATGTTTATTTACCCTTTGTCGCAGTTTCACTGACTTGGCGCGTCAGGTGTCATAGATTAGAGCGTAGATATGAAACAGCCACGGCACACCAGCACAACCCGCGGATTTTCCCGGGCGGCCACATTGGTCCAGTCGCGCATCCGCAAGGCTAGCGAGGATCGTGGTTTTGCCGTGACGCGCCTCCTGACCCACTGGGCCGAGGTTGTGGGCGACGCCACCGCACAGATCGCCACACCGGTGAATGTCAGTTACGGCAAAGGTGGGATGGGGGCGACGCTGACCTTGCTGACAACCGGCGCGCAGGCCCCCATGCTGGAAATGCAAAAGGAACAGATCCGCGAAAAGGTCAACGCCTGCTACGGCTATCGTGCCATTTCGCGCGTGCGGATCACTCAAACCGCGCCGACAGGATTTGCCGAAGGGCGCGCGGCTTTCTCGCCCGCCCCGAAAACCGTAAAAACCGTTGATCCAAAGGTGAAATCGGCGGCCAAGGCCCTATCTGACGACGTAAAGAACGAAGACTTGCGCGCAGCCCTTGCGGCGCTTGGAACAAATGTCCTATCGAAACAAAAACCCTGATCCGAGGTGAACATGGAACGTAGAACTCTTTTGGCCGCTGGTGGCGGTGCCCTTCTGGCCCTTGGTGGCGGCTATTTGCTGACCCGCCCGGACGAACAGACCGGGTTGCTGCCCGGCGCGGCAAACGCACAGGAAGCATCGGGCGATCTGCCTGAAGTGGTCGAAATGGTCAAAGGCAATCCCGATGCCGCCGTGGAAGTCATCGAATACGCCTCCTTCACCTGCCCGCATTGTGCAACTTTCCACGCAAACCAGTATCAGGCGCTGCAGGCCAATTATATCGACACCGGGAAAATCAAATTCGTGTACCGCGAGGTATATTTCGACCGCCCTGGCCTCTGGGCGTCCATGATCGCCCGCTGCCCCGGCGACACGGATTTCTTTTTCAACATGTCCGCCTTGCTCTATGAAAAACAGCGCGAATGGTTGGCCAGCGGTGACCCCGCGACCATCGTGCAGGACCTGCGCACATTGGCGAAAACAGCCGGTCTGGACGATGCGACACTTGATGCCTGTCTGAGCGACGGGCCAAAGGCGGAAAGCCTGTTCACATGGTATCAGGAAAACGCCGAACGTGACGGGATCAATTCGACCCCCAGCTTCATCATCGACGGACAGAAATATTCGAACATGCCTTATGATGAGTTTGCAGCCACATTGGACGGCAAGCTGGGCTAAAGACCTAGCCGGGTGAGGGCATCGTCAAGCGGTGCCCCATCCTCCAATTGCAAGCGCACCGGCAGCGTCAGCACCTTCATCCGAAACTGATCTGGCAGGCGTACTGCATCTTTTTCCGTCGTGACAAGCTGCGCCTTGTGGGCTGCCGCCTCGACCTCCAGCCGTTTCATCAGGGCCGAAGTTAATGGCTGGTGGTCGGCCAAGGCTTCGGCGCGCACAAGCTTTGCGCCCATATCGCGCAGGGTGGTAAAGAATTTCTCGGGATGACCGATACCAGCAAAGGCCAGAAGGTTCAGGTCCCGCCATGGCATACCTGTTGGCAGTGGGGCCAGATGACCCGTGATAAGCGGTTTGGTCAGCGTCCAGTTCGCCTCAAATTGATCCTGCGCAGCGGGCGGCCCGATGGACAGCACCAGATCGGCCCGCGCAAGCCCGGTATCAACCGGTTCGCGCAATGGACCCGCTGGCAACACCCGGCCATTGCCAAAGCCCCGCATCGCATCGACCACGACAATCGATAGATCCTTGATAACCGAAGGGTTTTGAAACCCGTCATCCAGCAGGATGACGTCCGCGCCTGCCGCCTCGGCCTCTTTGACGCCGGCGGCGCGATCGCGTGCTACCCATGTGGGCGCAAAGGCCGCCAACAGCAGTGGTTCGTCACCGGTTTGGTTGGCCGTGTGCAAGGTCGGATCAACGGCTACCGGCCCCTCCAGCGAACCTCCATAGCCGCGGCTGACGACATGCGGGGTGCGCCCCCGCTCTTTCAGCCGTTCGATCAGTGCAATTGTCGTGGGCGTCTTGCCGGTGCCGCCTACATTGATATTGCCAACACAGATCACCGGCACGCCGGCCCGGTATCCGGGTCGGCTCAGACGACGGGCAGTCGCAGCGGCATATAGCGCGGCGGCAGGGGCCAGCATTCGGGCGATCAGGGCAGGTTTGTCAGGCGGCGTAAACCAGTAATCGGGCGCACGCATCTAGTGCCCCAGTTCCTCTAGCCGACGCTGGATAATCCGCACGATGCGGTTGGTCACATCAGCGCCGCGCGATGTCACATCCCAGGCGGCATGGGCAAGGGTCGCGGCCTTGTCAGTGGATTGCAGCGTTTCGACCAGCGGACCCAGATCAGCACCGGACCGGATCAGGTGCGATGCGCCCGCCGCATTCAGCCGGGCGGCGTGTTTCTGGAACGGGGCCACATGTGGGCCATACAGAACTGCAGATCCGAGCGCTGCTGGCTCAAACGGGTCGCGGCATCCGCCGCCATGCAGGGTGCCTCCGACATAGGTGATCGGGGCAATGCGGTACCACAGGCCCAACTCATCATCTGTGTCTGCGATATAGACCTGGGTGACATCGCTCGGCTCCTCCTCTTCCGAGCGGAGCGTGACATAGAACCCTTCCGATACCATCTGTGCTGCGCAATCGTAGGCGTCCAGCGGGTCGCGGGGCACAATAATCAGCAATAGTCGATGGGCCTGGCGGCTGGCGACCTTGTGGGCTGCGGCAATGTCGGCCCAGTCATCGGGTGTGACAGATGCTGTCAGCCAAACGGGGCGGGTGCCGATGACCCTGGCCATTTCCTGTCGCTCAGAATCTTCGCAGTGCAAGGGCGGCTCGCAGTCTTCCATCGGCCCTGTAATGCGCACGACCTCCTGTGGGGTACCGGCCCGGATCAATCCTTCTGCCGCGGCCTGATCGAGTGCAAGCACGGCTTCGAACTGGGACAACAGCGATCGCATGGCACCCGGCACCCAGCTGCCTGCGACCTGTTCCAACCCCTCTGCTGTTGCATCAACCAGCATGCAGGGAATAGCGGCCTCGCGCCATTCATCCAGCAGGATCGGATCAAGATCACCACGAATCCAGATCGCCATGACCGGCTGCCAATGCTGGAGAAACAGCTTGATGTTGTCGCGTCCTTTTGGTTCTTCCAAGGCGCGGTCCGACATTGATTTGTCCCAGTCCCGCATGGTGGCGATCACCTGCAGCGGATCACCATCTTCGGTCAGCTTGCGGTTCAGCGTGTCAATCGCGGTCAGCTGGTCAGGATGGCTACAGCGGGCCCAGATGACCACGCCAAAGGGGCGTGGCGGCTGGGTTTCCAACCGCTTGATCTGATAGGGTTCCCCCCGACCGGCCAGAAAGGCGGCAATTGACAGTGACCGTGAGCGCGCCATTCCTGCGTCTTAGCTGCCAAGCTCTTCGGTTGGGGACGCTTCAGTCTCCTCATCCCGCAGGCGATGGATATGGGCAATGAAATAACGCATATGGGCATCGTCAACGGTGCGCTGGGCCGCATTTTTCCAGGCGTCATAAGCTGATTTGTAGTTCGGGAACATTCCCACCACGTCGATTTTGTCGACATCCTTGAATGCGTTTTTGGTTGGATCAACCAATTCGCCGCCAAAGACGAGGTGCAGGCGTTGAGTCATTGAGAAAAAACCTTTGTTGAGGGCTGTGTTGCGTTGCACATTAGGGGTTTGCGGCTTGCGGCTCAAGCCGCCGGGTCAGCCCTTCATGTAATTCGGGTCCGGCGGCCATGACACCCGGAACCTGCGGGTGCGGGTTATTGAACTGCAGCGATTGCCCCGCCGGGTCGGTGACGCGGCCACCTGCTTCGGCAGCGATCAGGGCACCGGCAGCGATGTCCCATTCCCAGCTGGGCCGCAGAGTCATCATGCCGTCAAATCGCCCTTGGGCCACAAGGCACAGGCGATAGGCCAGCGATGACCGGAACACGCGCTTGATCGGTGGCGTCCCGCCTTGCCAAAGTCGGGGATCAAAGTTGGGTTTGGCACCAAGGACCGTCGCACCATCCAGTCCCGCACTTGTCACCCGTGCCGGTTGGTCATTGACCGTGGCACCCGCCCCAAGTCTGGCCGCGAACATCAGGTCCCGGATCGGCATGTAAACAGCGGCTGCGACCACCTGCCCATCTTCAACCACAGCCAGCGAATGGGCCCAATCTTTGCTGCCTTCGATGAACGCACGGGTGCCGTCGATCGGATCAATCACGAACTGGCGCTGTGTTGTCAGCCGGGCATCGCTGTCTTCGGTTTCCTCAGACAACCAGCCATAATCCGGGCGCGCGGCGCGCAGCATTCGTTCCAGCATCGTATTCACTGCCAGATCAGCCTCTGTCACCGGGCCAGCACCGTCCGGCTTGTCCGTCACGCCGGGGCTTTTCTGAAAGAACTCTTTTGCGATCTCGCCCGAGGCCCGGGCCGCTGCCACCAACAGCGCCTGATCAGTCACCGGCAAGTGTCAGCCCCTCGACCAGCAGCGATGGCACGACGCGCGACAGATAGGTGCGCGCATCATTGGCCGGAATGATCGTCAGCAGCATATCGCGCAGATTGCCCGCAACCGTACATTCGTTGACCGGATAGGTGATTTCCCCGTTCTCGACCCAGAATCCCGATGCGCCGCGCGAATAATCCCCGGTGTTGGGGTTGATCGTCGATCCGATCATTGAGGTGACAAGCAGGCCCGTGCCCATCTGCGTGATCAGGTCGTCACGGCTTTGGTCGCCTTGTGTCAACGCCACATTGGTCACACTGGGGGAAGGTGGTGCGCTTGTGCCCCGCGCCGCGTTAGCCGTGCTGGCCATGTCCAACTGGCGTGATGTCGACAAATCCATTGTCCAGCCGGTCAGCACGCCATCATCGACAATAGCGCGTCTGGCCGTCGGCAAACCCTCCGCATCGAAAAGGCGCGAGCCAGAGGTGCGTTTGCGATGCGGATCCTCGACCAATGATAAGCCCTTGGGCAATACCTGTTCGCCCAGCTTGTCGCGCAACCAGCCGGAACCGCGTGCGATGGTAGTGCCGTTGGTTGCCTGCAGCAGGCTGCCGATCAGCGCATTCGCAACCCGCTCGTCAAACAACACCGGAAACGCCCCGGTTGCGGGCTTTCTGGCCCCAACCCGTTCAACAGCCCGTGCCGCAGCGGCCCGCCCGATATCGTCAGCATCCCGGAGATCGGACTGAAATATGCGGCTGTCATAGTCATAATCGCGCTCCATGCCGGTCCCGGTACCACTGATCGCAACGCAGGAAAGGCCCCGTTCGGATCGCGCATATCCGGCTGAAAAACCGTTGGTTGCGGCCAGATGAATGCGACGGCGGCTATACCCGGCTGAGGCGGACTGCACCTGACTGACGCCCGCATTGGCCAAGGCCGCAGCCTCGGCCCGCAGCGCATCCTGCTGCAAGGTGGTAGGGTCCGGCTCTTCGCTTGGGTCGCACATTTCCAGCGTCGCGCTGTCTGTTTGTGCGGCCAGTTGTGCCGGGTCAGCCAACCCGGCGTAAGGGTCCTCCGGCGCCTCCTGGGCCATGGCCACGGCCCGTTCAGCCATCTGCGCCAGCGTGTCGGGTTTCGTGTCAGAGGATGAAACGCAGGCCTGTCGCTGGCCCACCAGGACCCGCAAGCCGATTTCAATGCCTTCCGACCGGTCGGCCTGTTCCAGCGAACCGGCGCGCACGTTGATCGACACAGATGTGCCATCAACAGCGATTGCGTCGGCGGCATCAGCCCCGGCACGGCGGGCCACGTCCAACAATTGTTGGGTCAGATCAGAAAGTGATTGCGTCATGGATTGTCCTTTGTTGCCCATGACCTAGTGCGGGTCAGCGCCGCCCGCAAGCCTATCTGATACGCTCGCCATTGACGAGGATCTGCCCTTCGGCATTGACCTCCAACGTTGAGGTCAGCTGGTCGTCACCTGTCGGGCGCGTAAACATCCCCAGCATCATGCGACCCATCCCAGCCTCACTTTGCGGGACAAGGCCAGCGGCGATCAGCTTATCCAGCAGGCCATTCGCGCCAGTGATTTCAATTGTGCCGCTCCCTTCGGGTCTGGGAAAGCCGTCAAATGTTTCCAGATCGTCATTGTCGAAAGTAAACGCGCCTGTACCATTGGCCGATACGCCAGCGACGTCGAGGTCGAAAACATCAAGTGTCAGCGTTTCGATCTTTATCGGAACATCCGCGCCGGCGAATGCGGCCTCTAGCCCCATGAAATCAAGCAGATCAACGCCAAGATTCACAGTGCTCGACAAATCAAGGCGCAGATCGGCCGGGTCCCGCGGTATGGTGCCATCGGGATTAAACAGATCCCAGGTTTCGTCGTTCAGTATCAGCCCGGTAAGTAGCATGTTCAGGTTCAGGTCTTGCGGATCGTCTGCAGCCATGAACGGCACTCGGTAGCTGGCGGACCCGTTATCGATATCTACCGATACATTCAGACCTGTGAAGGTATTTTCCTCGAACGTCACGGCGATGTCCTGCACCTCACCGCTGCCGACCAGACCATCCGCAGAAAGACGCAGCGTCGATTGGCCCGGACCCACACTGGTGACTTCACGTGTTGCGACTGTGTCCTCAAAATAGGTCACGCTTTCGTCCCTGCTGCGGGTTGTGGTGGTGGTGCCTTCAACGAACATTCCCGCAGCAAAGGCCGGAGCCAGATTGGTGAAATCCAAACCAGCCGGAGGCAAAGCCATCCTTACCCGACTAGTGGTCGTGCCATAGGTCCCACTGCCCTCGGACCTGTAGCCATAGCCTTCGTCGCTACGAAAGCTGTATCGCATCGGCTCTGTTGTGCTGTCCGAGACGACTTCGATCAAATCGCCTTCAGTGACGCGGGTCGTTTGCGCGTAGCCATCGCCGGTGATTTCGAAGGCCATGCTGATCCCCCCGAACTCTTCCTCGCCCACATCAAATTCGATGGTGGCCCCATAAGCCGCAGCATCACGGTTATACGTGATATCGCCGGCTGTTCCCGTCGCAGTTGCCGCAAAGTCCGCCTGCGTGACGACAGTGACAAAGCTGAAATCACCCATGATCATCGGCGGAGTTTGCAGATCCAGTGCCAGATCAAAACTCTTTGGCAGCTTCTGTGTGACGCTGCCGTCAGATTGCTCGACCATGGTCATTGGCGGCATGCTGATCTGCAGGCTGCCCGCATCGAAAGGGAAGCGATAGTTCAGGACGGGATTGTCCACGAATACCGTATCGCCGTCGCGGTTCAACTCTGCGGTCAGCGTCCCGCCTGTGGCCTGATAGAACGCAACTGTATTGGTCCAGACATCATCCGCCGTGATATCGGCCATTGCCGGGCTGGCCAGCAGGATCAAGGCGGGGGGCAGGTTACGGCGCAGCATCATCAAAATCCTATTTTGCAAAAGAAAACGGCGCGGTAGTCACCCACCGCGCCGCCGATTGTCCGCCAGTTTAGCGCATGCGCTGACCGTTCACCAGAACATGGCCTTCGCCATTCACTTCCAGTGTTGTTTCCAACTGATCATCACCCGTGGTGCGGGCAAACATACCCAGCATCATCCGGCCACCCATGATCTGATCTTCAGGCACCAGACCCATTGCAACAAGGTTATCCATCAGCTTGTTCAGACCAGTGACCTCGACCGTTGCATCGCCTTCGGGGCGCGGCATGCCGTCAAACGTCGCCAGATCACTGTTGTCAAAGGTGAAGGCGCCTGACCCGGTAACAAGCGCACCGGCCAACGCAACCCGCAGGTTGTTAAGCGTCAAGCTGTCCAATTCAACTGGCATATCGCTGCTGGCCATGGCGTCCGCCTGTGCCGGGTCAAACATGTCATACAAAGGCTTGGCCTTACCGGACACGTCCAACTGAACAGTGGCAGGATCGCGGGGCAACACGGTGCCGGGATCAAACATGTTCCAGATCATGTCATTGATTGTCAGGTCGATAAAATCGACGCTCAGACCAAAATCAGCGGGTTCTTCAGTTTTACCGACAGGCATCGCAAACCCGACGCCGTACTGAGCCAGCGCCAGTTCAACAGGGAACGGAAAGTCGCCACTGGTGACATTGATAGCCACATCGTTGGTTTCAGTATCATAGACGATTGTCTGGCTGTTGATCTCACCCGTCAGCTTCGCCGTACCGGTGCTGACAGAACCGGCCAGCTGATCGCCGTCAGCATTGATGTCGAAGACATAATTGCCACGCTCAATCTCATAGCCCCCTGCCGCGGCAAACCCATCGACAAACAGGTTGTCAGGATTTTCGAAATCGGCATCCAGCGGGATCGACATATCGGCCTGCATGGACATGCCTTCGATCTTGCCGCTGGCCACGACGTATTCACCTGCGTCGCCCGGCACCTCGATATCAACAATCAGGTCAAGCGAAGACATCGCCAGATCATAAGTCAGCTCGCGCAGATCACCGACCTCAGAGCTATAGGTGCCTGCCAGATCGTTCGCCGTCAGCTTCACATCGCCGGTGAACGTGATGTCGCCATCCACAATATCCTGCAACTCAATCGTGATTTGATCAGACGAGATATCGTAATTCTTGACGTTCTCATCGCCGGTGACCACCATTTCCAGATCTGATTGGCTAACCAGAACGGTGATCACGACGTCGTCTTCAACGGTCATCACAATCGGATAGCTTTCGGCCATCGTCACAACGACGCTGCCATCGCCCTGCTCTGTAAAGGTAAGATCGCCCAAGCTGGTGACAACTTTAACCTCGCCATCGTCCATGGTTGTGGTGATGTCGCGCACGACCAGCGTGTCACCCGACGCCTCTTCGGTGCCAACGGTGACATTGTTTTCACCATACATGTTCAGTTGCGCTTTCCAGTCTTCCCAGACTTGGGCTGCGGTAACATCAGCATTGGCGGCCCCGCCGACGACAAGGGCAGCGATGCAAGCCGCGCTGCGCAATTGAGTGGTGTAGGTCATTGAGAATTACCTTTCGTTATGTATCTTTCGGACCGATCCAAGCGTTCGTAGTATAAGGCAAGGGGCGGAATTGACGATTCAGTAAGTAGCCACCCCAAGCGCGGATCGAAAGGGATAACAGTGAAAAAGATGAATATGGTGGGGAAAACCGTACTCGTGACCGGTGCAAGCCGTGGGATCGGGGCCGCGGCGGGCCGCGCTTTCGCCGATGCCGGGGCAAATGTGGCACTGGTTGCCCGCACAACCGATGCCATTGCCGAACTGGCGGGCGAAATCGGGGAAAAGGCGCTCGCGATTCCCTGTGACGTGTCCCGCCATGCAGAGGTTGAGGCAGCAATCGACGCGACCGCCCGGACATTTGGTGGTCTTGATGTGCTAATCAACAATGCGGGTGTGATCGAACCCATCGGACATCTGGCTGAGACCGATGTCGAAGCATGGGCGCGCACGATCGATATCAACCTCAGAGGGGTCATGTACGGCATGCGGGCGGCGATGCCGGGCATGATCGCTCAGGGGCACGGCACGATCATCAATATCTCATCCGGTGCGGCCCACGGTCCGGTCGAAGGCTGGTCGGCTTATTGCAGTTCAAAGGCCGGGGTCTACATGCTGACCCGCATGGGCGACAAGGAAGCGCGCGAAAAGGGCCTGCGCATCATGGGCCTGTCCCCCGGCACCGTTGCCACGGACATGCAGCGCGAAATCAAGGCGTCCGGCATCAACCCGGTCAGCCAGTTGGACTGGTCCACACATATTCCGGCAGAATGGCCGGCGCAGGCGCTGTTATGGATGTGTACGGACGCGGCAGATAACTATCTGGGCACCGATATCAGCCTGCGCGAGGATGACATCCGCGAAAAGGTCGGGCTTGTATGATCCGCCACGACCGCGAAGGCGATTTGTGGATCGTGACCATCGACAGGCCCGACAAGGCAGGCGCGCTGACCCGCGACATGTTGCTGGAATTGGCCGATATTGCGGAAGACGCCCAATCGACCAAGGCATTGATCCTGACTGGAACGGGCACGGTGTTCAGCGCTGGGGCCGATCTCGAGGCAGCAAAGGCCGGTTTGGCGACTGATCCGGTCTGGGAACGGTTGTCAGCGGCAATCGCGGCGATGTCTGGCCTGACCATCGCCGCGTTGAACGGAACCGTGGCCGGTGGGGCGTTTGGTATGGTGCTCGCCTGTGACCTGCGCATCGCAGTGCCCAAAGCGAATTTCTTCTATCCTGTGATGAAACTTGGGTTCCTGCCCCAACCATCTGATCCGATCCGTATGGAGCGGCTGGTCGGACCGTCCCGTACGAAAATGGTGCTGATGGCTGGTCAGAAAATCAGCGCGACAGAAGCCCAGGCGTGGGGACTTGTGGATCGGATTGTAGACCCCGGCGACCTGATGCAATCGGCGGGCGGCCTGACGCAGGACGTATTGGCGGCGACAAACAGCCATGTGGCCGGTATCAAAGGCATGATAGCAGGGGTTTGACGGTCAGTACCGGGGGAACGAGTGATGGAACAAGCAGATAGCCTGATGGATCAGGCCCGCGCGGCATTCGATCAAGGGTTGATTCTGGCGCAGGAATGGTTGCTGTCACCGGCCGCATGGTCACAATTCGCGCTGCTGGTGGGGGCCTATCTGGTCGCGCGCTTGGCAAATCGGATCATTGCACCCCGTGTGACCCGGCTTCTGACGCCGGAGCCTGACAACAGCTCGATCATCGCCAAAGCCCGCCGTTTTGTTTTGATTTTCATGCCGTTGCTGTTGCCGCTTTTGGCTTATGGTTTCACGGCCATAGGCGAGGTTGTGACGCGATCCCTGTTCGGGTCCGGTGCCGTGATCGCCTTTGGCAAGCGTGTGTTCCTGTTCCTTGCCGCCCGGGCGCTTGCCAAACACATCATTCGCGACCCGTTCCTGAAATTGCTGGCCCGCTACGTGCTCGTGCCGGTCGCCGCACTCTACGCGCTGGGCTTTTTGGATCAGGTGATCACCGCCCTGGAGGGAACGGTCGTCAGCCTTGGCAATATCAGCTTCTCTGCTTTGGCCATCATCCGTGGCCTCATCGCTGGCAGCCTGCTGTTCTGGCTGGGGCAATGGTCAAACACGCAATCGGTCGCCTATATCGAAAGGCAGCCGATGCGGCCCGCCATCCGGCAATTGATCGTCAAGGTGGCCGAATTTGCGATTTTCGGCATCGCGTTTCTGCTTTTGATGAACATCATGGGGATCAGCCTCAGCTCACTGGCGATTATCGGGGGTGCTGTGGGTGTCGGCCTTGGCTTTGGCCTGCAAAAAATCGCGTCCAACTTCATATCCGGTGTGATCCTCTTGGTCGAAGGGCAGGCGACCGTCGGCGATTACGTCGAACTGGACGGCGGCGAGGCGGGCACGATCATCAAAATGACCGCTCGCGCCACCATTCTGGAAACCTTTGACGGTCGCTGGATTGTCGTCCCGAACGAGGATTTCATCACCACCCGCGTCGTCAATTATTCCGACAGTGGATCGGCCAACCGGCTGGAGGTCGCGTTTTCTGTCAGCTACGACACCGATATCAACAAGGTTCCGGCCATTATCGAAGCAGCCGTTGCAACCCACCCCGAGGTGTTGGACGATCCCGAGGGACCCGACTGCGAACTGCGCGGCTTCGGCGAAAGCGGGATCGACTTTGGCGTCGAATTCTGGGTCAACGGAATCGATGACGGCAAAAACAAATACGCCTCTGACGTGCTATTCCTGATCTGGAATGCACTGAAAGACAACGATATCGAAATCCCCTACCCACACCGTGTTGTCGAATTGAAAGGCACGTTGCCTGCGTGACAGATGCACTTGTCATTGGGGCGGGTCCTGCCGGGTTGATGGCGGCAGAGGTTATGGCGAGCGATGGCTTGTCTGTCACTGTGGCTGACGCGATGCCGTCGGTGGGCCGCAAGTTTCTGATGGCAGGAAAATCGGGGCTGAACCTGACCAAATCCGAACCCATTGAGGCTGTGTTGGCCGCTTATGGTGACGCACCAGATGTCCTGAAACAAACCGTGACCGATTTTGGACCCGACGCCGTGATGGGCTGGGCCGAAGGGCTGGGACAGCCCTTATTCACAGGATCGACAGGACGGGTCTTTCCCAAGGCCATGAAGGCGTCGCCGCTGTTGCGCGCCTGGCTCGCGCGGCTGGATAGGCAGGGGGTCACCCTGAAAACACGCTGGCGCTGGCAGGGCTGGGATAGTGACCAGTTCATCTTTGATACGCCGGACGGACGCCGACTTATCAATCCAAAAGTCGCTGTCTTGGCCTTGGGCGGTGCAAGCTGGGCACGGCTCGGCTCTGATGGCGCGTGGGCGCGGTTTCTGCCTGATGCTGTTGCTCCGTTTGCCCCGGCGAACATGGGCTTCGTCGTGCCCTGGTCAGCTCATATGACGCAGTTCTGGGGCCAACCAGTCAAATCGACGATGCTGCGCGCGGGGGCGCTGACATCGCGTGGGGAATTCATCATCTCATCAAAAGGGATTGAGGGTGGCGGGATCTATGCCGTCTCAGCCGCCGTCCGCGACGGCGCGCCGCTGACGCTGGATCTGGCACCTGACTGGACGTTGGATCGATTGCGCGCGGCCCTGTCGCGCAGGCGAAAGAAAGAAACGCTCACCAATCATCTGCGCAAGGCCTTGCGGCTTGATCCCGTGCATATCGCCCTGTTGTCAGAGTTCGGGCGACCCTTTCCCGATGACCTTGCCCCATTGATCAAGGCGCTCCCGATACGGCACGAGGGCCCGCGCCCGATGGACGAGGCGATTTCGACAGCAGGTGGGGTCCGCTTTGACGCGCTGACAGATGATCTGATGTTTCGGGACCGCCCCGGTGTCTTCTGCGTCGGCGAAATGCTGGATTGGGAGGCCCCGACAGGCGGCTACCTGATCACAGGTTGTCTGGCGACAGGGCGCCGGGCTGCCGCTGGGGCTGTCCGCTACGCGACGAAGCGGTAACGCTGCTTGTCCATTGGAACCTTGCCGCCGTCGATCAGACGCAATTCCGGCGCATCGCGCTGATAAAGCGCGAGATCGGCGGCATATCTTTCACGGACCAGATCACAGCTTGCCTTGTCATAAAGCCGGGCAAGGCGTTGGCGGCCCAGATCGTGACAAGTACGATGCCCGAATGCAGGGCTGATCCCCAGACCGTTGAAAATGGGTGTCAGTTCCTCGGCCGCGTTGCTGGCGCGTACCATATGTGTGATGTGATCACCGCACCACGCGTCAGCTGACCACGCACCAAATCGGCGCCATCCGGGGCTGCTGCGATAGCCCGCGCCGGTGCCATTTGTGCGGGTTCCACGCAGCCAACGGTTGAATCGTGGCGGTTCAAACCCGAGGTGAAGGCGCGCGCGCCACACGGGATCGGCGATCGCCAGTCGATAATAAAGCTGGGCCATCTTCGCGTATGGATTACGGATGACCGCAATCCGGGTGTAATCCTCAAAGGCGAAATCCATTCTGTCAAACGCCTGTGCTGCCTCGGCAGGCGACATATCGCGATGCAACAAGGTTTTGCTGCAATTTCGGCGGTTTGATGGGATGGGTTGGTCGAGCCAAGGTTGCAGCGCGTGGGAAATCCACGAGCAGGTACCTAACGGGTCCGGAAACAGGACAAACTTGTAACGATGTGACACTAACATAGGTTGAATTGATGGCAAATTGATTAACAAAGAGTTTACACGCATAGCGGGTATTGAAAAATGGGTAATACTGACGTTTGGCATTCGGGATTCCCAAACCCGCAGCATCAGGATAGACCTTAGGCATTACGTCGAATGGGGAGCGTGTTATGCCAAAAGGCATTTGTCTGGTGTCATCGGTTGCAACTGCAATTGCGACAGGCGCCATCGGTCAAGAGGTAACAGCGACCTATTCGCTTTACGGGACACCCGGTCTGCTGGAAATGCCCACAGCGCAAAGCGCGCCGGAAAACGCGTTGGCGGCCACGTTCTCATATACAGAAGGGCTTGGGCAGGTGGCCCTGACCTTTCAGGTCAATCAGCGCCTTTCGGCCAGCTTTCGTTATGCAAATGTCGAACTGTTCAACGACCCCCCTGAAAGCGGAACAGAGCGCGAGGTTGAACGTGGGTTTGACCTGCGATACCGGTTCAACAACGAAACGACCTATGTACCGGCCATCGCTGTGGGCCTGCGCGACTTTCTGACCCCCGGTCGGTTCCAGTCAGAATATGTCGTGGCATCGAAATCATTCGGTGACAATCTGATTGTGACGACGGGTGTTGGTTGGGGCGCGATGGGCACGCGTGACGGGTTCGCCAACCCCCTTGGTGGCGATTTTGAGGTCCGCCCCGCCCCCGATCTGCCCGGCGGCCAACTTGGGTCCGACCAGTGGTTTCGGGGCGATGCAGCGATTTTCGGTGGAGTGGAATATCAGATCAATGACCGGTGGGGCGTCAAGGCCGAGTACTCGACAATTGACTACACCGAAACCGCCTTTGGCGTGGTGCGCGAAACAGAGTCTCCGGTCAACTACGGGCTGACCTACAGACCGCGCCCCGGCGTCCAATTGGGGCTGTCTTATCTTTATGGTACGCAGCTTGGGGTCTCGGGCAGCTTCGAACTGAACCCGAACGCGCGGGCCACCGGAAGCGGGCTGGATAAATCGCCCCCGCCGGTCAAGGTCCGGCCTGCCGATAGCCTGGCCGCGCAAAGCTGGGACAGAACCGCCTTGCCTGACAGGGCACTGCGCCGGGCGTTGGGCGGATTGCTGGAAATCGAAAACATCACCCTGACGGGGCTGGAGCTGACCAATACCACCGCGCGGGTCCGGTATATCAACAGCTCTTTCCGGTCAGAGGCGCAGGCGGCAGGCCGCACGGCCCGCATGATGACGCAGGTGATGCCGCCCTCCATCGACACGTTCATTCTGGAACCCGAACGCCGTGGTATCCCAATCTCAGCCATCACCATTTCGCGGAGGGATATCGAACAACTTGAAAATCGCGCAGGCGGCACGGCGGCCATGCTCGACCGGTCCGGGTTCGGCGATGCGGGCGGCTCGCAAGGGCTCGATGCCGTGGCATCGGACGAAAACGCTTTTTCCTGGGGTCTTGGCCCTTACTTCCGGATCAACCCGTTCAGCAATGATGGCTCTGTTGATGTCGATCTGGGGCTCAGCCTGCGTGGGGTCTATCAGATCAGGCCTAATCTGGTGCTGTCCGGGGCCATCGAACAAAGCGTGGTGCCCCCCGAAGATGACCCGACAGGCGTGGAGCGGACACCGGACATTCAAAACGTCCGGTCTGACGGCAGCCTTTACGGCAATGACGGCGTGCCGGTGCTGGCAAACCTGACGCTGAACCACTTCTCCCGCCCCGGCACCAATCTCTATGGCCGGGTCAGCGTCGGCTATCTGGAACGGATGTTCGGCGGCGTGTCGGGTGAGCTGTTGTGGAAGCCCGTCGAAAGCAGTTTCGGACTGGGGATCGAGGTCAATCAGGTAGCACAGCGTGACACCGATATGGGTTTTGGGTTCGATGAATATGACTATGACGTCACCACCGGACATGTGTCGGCCTATTACGACCTTGGCAACGGGTATCACACGCAACTGGATGTGGGTCGCTATCTGGCGGGCGACTGGGGGGCAACTGTTTCGGTTGATCGCGAATTCGACAATGGCTGGGTGATTGGGGCCTATGTGACCCAAACGGATATGTCTTACGAGGATTTCGGCAGCGGATCCTACAACAAGGGTGTCCAGGTCACGATCCCACAGGATTTCTTTACCGGGACACCGACGCGCGGCAGCTACGGCAATACGTTCCGCACACGGGTCGGCGATGGCGGGGCACGGCTGCAGGTCGATGGGCGCTTGTACGACGTTGTGCGGGGCGGTCACCTGCCCGATCTGTCCGACACCTGGGGGAGGTTCTGGCGATGACACTGTCCAAATGGTTTATGGCTGTCGGTGCGGTTTTTATCGGACTATCCGCTTGCGGGCCCTTGAATGAAGGCAGCACAGCATCGCAACTGGGTGGTCTGGTGATGGGGCGGGTCACTGGGGCAGAGACACAGCCGGTATCAGGTTCATCTGTGCCGCAGGACCAGATTTTGTCCAACCCGGGTAAATACATAAGGGTCAACATACGTGACCTGAACCGGTGGGACACCAGCGTGCAGGCTGGCAGCAATGCCAACCGGGCGACCTGGGTCGATAGTGCAAACATCAGCGTGACATTCGAAAACGGGATTGTTGTCGCGACCCGCGGTCTGGTGCGCGATTTGATGGCAGCGGACGTATCGCAATCATGGGCGGCAATTCGCTCAGGCGGCGGTGAAGCGCAGCGTGTGCATGAATTTCTGACGAATATGGACGGAATTTCGACGGAACTGTTGCAGTGCCGCATCGCTTCGCAAGGTCGAGAAGTCGTCGAAAGGCTGCAAATCAAGCAGAATACGACCCGTTTTGAAGAAAAATGCGGAAATGAAAACCTGCAATTCGCCAATGTTTATTGGGTAAATGACGCAGGGACAATTATTCGCAGCCTTCAGGCCATTTCACCCGATGCCGGATACCTTCAAATCGACATCTTCTAAACTATTCCATGGTATCTTGGATTTTGCCTACTGTGCTGATTTAATGCGCGAATGTGGGGCGGCGAAAGGCCGTCGTCCACCCGTGCATTAATGGAGTACCGACATGCGCCTTACAACTACGCTCGCCGCCGCAGCCGCTCTGGCTGTTTCTGGATTTGCCGCCAACGCTGGTGGTATGTCACCTGAAGTGATGGAAGCCCCTGTCGTCATCGTTGACGAACCAGCACCAGCCGGGTCTTCGATCAACAGCACTTACCTGATCCTTGGTGTTCTGGCTGCCCTGCTGATCGCAGCTGCCGTGAACGCAAACGACTAAGTCGAAAAACAAAAATAACAATTGATCGGCCGGCACATGTCGGCCGTTTGGAACAAGGGAAAATAAACATGCGCTTTGCAACTACACTTGCTACAGCCGCCGCACTGTCGGTTTCCGGTTTTGCCGCACAGGCTGGTGGTCTTGACCCCGTTGTCATGGACCCACCCCCAGTGATCGTTCAAGAGCCTGAACCAGCAGGCTCCTCGATCAACAGCACATACCTGATTGTAGGCGTTCTGGCCGCGCTGCTGATTGCAGCTGCGGTGAACGCAAACGACTAAGCGAAAACTGTCTTGGAGCTGGCGGTTGCGCCAGTTCCAATTCGGATCTTATGGCTGCCTGACAGCATGATCCCCGCAATACCCCAATAACACCGCAGATTTCGCCGCCGCTGCGGGTTCAGTATTGCCGCCCCAATCAACCGCCGATAACTTATTCATTATTCGTCGGTTCTTATTTTCGACAGGGATACACAGAGTGCGAAACTTCAAAGCGACAGTATTGGCTGCATCTATTTGCCTAAACGGGTCATTGGCGCATGCTGGTGGCTTGGCCACTCCTGTAGAAGAACCAACCGTCGCCGCACCCGCAGCGCCCTTTGATGCTCCACAGGGATCGGTGAATGGCGGCTATCTACTGCTGGGTGCGTTTGCACTGATGGCGGCACTGGCTGCCGCGAGCCAATAGACACCTAACGCCGCGCCATCATCGCAAGACGAATAAGGGTCCGCTCCATCAGCGCACTTTGCGGCGCTGTGTTCGCGGACCGCAGCTGCAAATCAACATCCGTCAGCGCCGTCAATGCGCGTTCCAGCCTGTCGCGACCCCAGTGACCAGCCTGCCTGGCGATCTTGTCACGCCGCGGGCCGAAAACCGGCGGGCGTAACCGCCCGACACCGGCGGCAGGTCCGCCAGGATCGGATGCTACGGTGTGGAGCCTGCGGAAGTGGCGCATCGCGCCGATGCATAAGGTTACCGGTGTGACGCCCTGTGCATAGAGATTGCGCAGCACCGGCCCCAGCTGATCCGCTTGACCAAGCGATACGACCTCCAACACGTCGTCCACATCGACCTCCGCCGATTGGGGGGCATTCGCCATCACATCGGCAATGGTCAACGGCGTCGCGTCGCCACGCTTGTAAAGGCTGACCTTCTCAATCGTCTGTCGGAAATCACCGGGTTCCAACGACCCGGCCAGGGACATCAGGGCATCCATCACATCGCGATCAGGCATGTCGATGCCCGATTGCGCCAGCGTCTGCTCAATATCCGCCAAGGTGGGCGGGTCGTCGTAGATCCCTATGGCCACCGCATTGCTGTGACCTTCAAAGGCCTTGCGCAGCGCCGACTTTGCCGTCAACTGCCCCGCCGTGACAACGATCTGGGCATCGCCCGGCTTCCAATCCTGAAGCGCTGCATCAAGCACCTTGGTCAGCCCGTCAGTCGCATCCTCAACAAAGGCGACCCTGTGCCCCGGAAAGAACCCTTGCGCCTTGATCGCATCGTCCAGCAATGCAGGGTCCTTGCGCAGGTCGGCCGCATTGATGCGGGTCAGGCGCATCTCTTCTTCGCCTTGGGGCCCGACAAGGGTCGCGATCACCTCTTGCCGTTTGTCAGCCACGCGCATGGGATCAGCACCAAAGATCAGCAGACCCGTATGCCCGGGATCAGGCTTGCGGAAATAGGCTGTCGCGGCGTTCCCGGTCAGTTTCATTGTGAAAGATCGTTGGACAGGATCAGCAAGCGGCTGACGATCATATCGGCCAGCGCAACAGACAGGCGGGCAGTGGCATCGGTCCTGGCGGCTTGTGTTGCCACAGTGGTCCCGGTTGCGGCATAGCTGGTGAAGCTTTCAGATTTACCCTCGGCTGCGATTTGACCGGTCGCAATTGCACGCAGGGACCAATCGGCACGGCCCACCACGTTGAAACGGACCGTGTCACCTGCGGCGGTGATCGCAGCGGGCTGGCTGTTTTGGGAAAGCGCAACACGCAGTTCGTATCGGGCGTTCTGCGGCACACCCAGACGCTGTTCCAATCGCTCACGCAAACGATACCCGGCAACGGTTTCATCTGTCTGAAATGTCACAAGACCGCGCAGTGCGGACCCGTCACCATAGACCGGCGCGAAGCCACAACCGCTCAGGGCCAAAAGACCCAAAGCGGCAGCGCGGCGAGTGATGCGATCAGATGACAATGTTCACAATCCGCCCCGGCACCACGATCAGCTTCTTTGGCGGCGACCCGTCCAGCGCCCGCTGCACGGCGTCCAGCCCCATGACAATCTGTTCTACCGCGTCCTTGCTCGCGTCCGGTGCCACCTGAATTTCCGCCCGCCGTTTGCCGTTGATCTGGATCGGCATGGTGATTGTATCTTCGACCAGCATGGCAGGATCGGCGACAGGCCAAGGCGCTGTAGTGATCAGCCCCTCTTCGCCCAGCATGGACCAGATTTCCTCGGACAGGTGCGGTGTCATCGGCGACATCATCTGTGCCAGTGCCTTTCCCGCGGCACGTTTCGCCGTACCACCCCCCTTGGACTTTGCCAGAACATTGGTAAACGCGTAAAGCTTGGCAATCGCGGCGTTAAAGCCGAACGTCTCAATCCCCATCGTCACATCATGGATCGTGCGATGCATCGCACGGGTCAATTCGTCATCACCCTCTGCGGTTCCATCCGGCATGTCCGCAATCTCGGTCACGATACGATGGACACGGTTCAAGTGCTTGTACGTCGCCTCAGCCCCGGAGGCAGTCCATTCCACATCCCGCTCCGGCGGGCTGTCGGACAGCACGAACCAACGGGCGGTGTCTGCGCCGTACTTGGCCAAAATATTGTCAGGATCGACGACATTCTTTTTGGATTTGGACATCTTTGCGGAGGGGATGACATCCACAGCTTCGCCGGTAGCACCCAGCCGCGCACCGCTTTCGGTCCATTCGATATGCTCCGGCAGGTGATAGACCGGACGGTCCCGTTCATCGCGGGTGACATAGATTTCATGCGTCACCATGCCTTGGGTGAACAGCGCATTGAACGGCTCTTCCGTGCCTTGTGGTAAATGCCCGGTCATCTGCATCGCGCGGGCAAAGAACCGGCTGTACAGCAGATGCAGAATGGCGTGTTCGATACCCCCGATATACTGGTCCACATTCATCCAGTATGACGCATCCTCCAGATCCGTAGGCGTCGCTGCATTGGGGGCCGTAAAGCGCGCGAAGTACCACGAGCTATCCACGAACGTGTCCATCGTATCTGTCTCGCGGCGGGCGGGCTTACCGCAGGACGGGCAGGCGCAATCGCGCCATGTCGGATGGCGGTCCAGCGGGTTGCCCGGAATGTCGAAACTGACATCGTAAGGCAACTCCACCGGTAAGTTTTCCTTCTTCTCGGGGATCACACCACAGTCATCACAATGGACAACAGGGATCGGACAGCCCCAGTAACGCTGCCGGGACAATCCCCAGTCGCGCAGGCGGTATTTGACCTGGGCAGTGCCCAGGTCATGCGCCTCGAAGTAATCGATGGTCGCGTCAATCGCCTCCTGGCTGGTGCATTCGGAAATCCCGGCGAAATGGTCGATGAACACCACCTTTTCGGTCTTCGGCGGCACCAGTGCCTCATCAGCGACGTCCACATCTTCGCCGGGCCTATGGAACGCGTTACGGACCGGCAAACCGTATTTGCGGGCAAAATCCAGATCGCGCTGGTCATGGGCAGGGCATCCGAAAACGGCACCGGTGCCGTAATCCATCAGAACAAAGTTCCCGACCCACACCGGCAATTCCTGATCCGCATAAATCGGATGCTTGACGCGAATGCCCGTATCAATCCCTCTCTTCTCGGCCTTCTCCATCGCCGCCTCGGTCGTGTCCATCTTCCGCGTCTCTGCGATGAACGCGGCCAGTTCGGGGTTCTCTTCAGCCATGGCAACTGACACCGGGTGTTCCGGTGAAATCGCAACAAAGCTGGCACCGCGCATCGTGTCGGGGCGGGTCGAATAACACAAAATCGGGTCGCCATCATCGGTGTGATGGAACGGAATTTCGATCCCCCGCGACTTACCGATCCAGTTCGACTGCATCAGCTTGACCTTGGCGGGCCAGTTATCCAGCGTATCAATGGCGGTCAGCAATTCCTCGGAATAGTCGCTGATCTTAAAGAACCACTGCACCAGCTCGCGCCGCTCAACCTCGGCTCCGGACCGCCAGCCCTTGCCGTCGATCACCTGCTCATTGGCCAGCACAGTCATATCGACCGGATCCCAGTTCACGACCGCCTTCTTGCGATAGATCAGACCCTTTTCCAGAAAGTCGATGAACAGCGCCTGCTGCTGGCCATAATATTCCGGATCACAGGTCGCGAATTCGCGGGACCAGTCAATCGACAGGCCCAGCGGCTTCATCTGCGCTTTCATGTCCGCGATGTTCTGATAGGTCCAGTCCTTGGGATGACCTCCGCTCGCCATGGCCGCATTTTCGGCCGGCATCCCAAAGGCGTCCCAGCCCATTGGGTGCAGGATGTTGTGGCCGGTCGCCAGCTTGTAGCGGGCAATCACGTCGCCCATCGTATAGTTGCGTACGTGTCCCATATGGATGCGGCCGGACGGATAGGGGAACATCTCCAGCACGTAGTATTTCGGCTTGTCCGCACTGCGCACAGCTTTGAACGTCTCGGCCCCGGCCCATGCGGCCTGCCATTTCGCCTCGATCTCGGCGGGATTGTAAGTGGTCATATCATGATCTCTCAAACGGGAAACGCCGGGCGAGGTGGCCCGGCGTTATTCATAATCGGGCGGGTTGCCGATGGCTATAGGGCACCGTCAGCAATGCGAAGCTGGCGCGCGCGCGATAGGATCGCATCCTCGATAGCGCGCTGCGTCTCAAGCGCAACAGGACCGTTACGCGACTGCAGGGCCACGTTCAGCGAACGGGCGTCCAATGCAGGATCGGTCACCTGGATTGTCGCACGGTAGGCGCGGCCACTGCCCGGGGGCGTGCCAAACCCAGTTGAGATAACGCCGGTGAACGGGTCAGCCGTCTGAACCGGCAAGAAGCTAAGCACATCAAGGGACGCAGCCCACAGATAGCGGTTCACGGCCACGTTTTCAGCACCGCGCGGGGTAGGGGCCGGGCCACCACCACAGGCAGCCAGCGCACCAATGAGCAGAACCAACAGGCTTGCACGGGCAAGACGTATCATCGCAATCAAAGCATTTCCCCCTGCGGGATCAATTCACGTTGGCCGAATATGTAGCGAAGGGGCGGCACTGTCACAAGCGGATATGCAAAAGGCCATGCGCCAAAAAGAAAGAGCGGCCCCAAAGGACCGCTCTGACTAAGTTCGATATATGGTTCGCTTAGAATGCGAAGGACAGTTCGACTGTTGTACCGGCCTGGTACTCGTCAGCACCGATTTCGTCTTCGTTGTCGCCATCGTCGTCTTCAGCATAAGAGACGAGCAGCTCTGCACCACCACCAAGGTCGTAGGTCGCAGCAACGTAGTAATCTTCGTCGCCTTCGTTGTCATTCAGAACACCAGCAAAGACGGACAGACCGTTGCCAACGTCATAAGACCCTTCCAGGCTCCACTTTTCAGTGCCCTGGTCATCCTGGTAGTCAGCAGTGACAGCAATTGGACCGTCAGCGTAGGCAACATTCAGACCGTAGTTATCTTCAGGATCGCCAGCGCCATCTTCAGAAACGTAATATGCAGTCGCAGTCACAGGACCAAATGGGTATGCGATTTTGACACCAGTCGACTGCTCGTCGGCGTTGGTCTCTTCAGCATAAGCAACGGTCACAGTTGCACCTGCGAAAGTACCAGCAACGGAGATACCGAAGACTTCGTCGGTGTTGAAGTCACCGTTGCCGGTGGGGTCGTAAGCTGCGTCAAGCGCTGCTTGTTCTGCATCAGTTGGGCTGCCTGGAATAGCTACCGGGGGCAAGTTTGCCGCATCGAAGGTAGACTCTTCCTGATAGGCTGCGGCAATAGTAACCACACCAAACTCGGCAGACATACCAAATGACAACTGATCCACATCGTCGTCGTACGCAGCATCGTCTGAAATGATCGTACCGTCCGAATCGCTGATGACGTAAGAGACCGATGCCGATACCGGGCCGATGTTCACGTCACCACGGACCGCGTTTTCGCCGTCAGCTTCGGAGAAGCTGTCGCCTTCCATGTCGCCAGCGGAAACCCAGTGAGTTTCAGCAGCAAAGGATGTGTCGCCGATGAAGATACCAGCGTTTTCAGACTCAAGCGAAGCAACCCACTCATCAGCGCTGATGTTGCCGTTGTTTGTGTCGTTCACGATGTCGATCTCAAACGATGTCGATGCAGTCAGACCGTTGTCCAGAGTGGCGGACATTGTCACGTCGATGTCAGTGTTCCAGTAGAAACCCTGCTCGTCGTCGTTGTAGTCTGGATTTGCCAGCGCAGTTGCGCTTGGATCGCTGTCATTGAAACCAAATTCTGTGTTACCGCTGAAGGTAATGGATGTGTGGCCATCAGCAGCAGCGGCACCAGCGAAGGCGACCAGAGCTGTCGTGGCAAGAAGGATGCTTTTCATGGATATTTTCCCTCGTGTTTTTTGCATTCCCAAGAATGCCAGATTTACTAGCATTGCGGACTACCTGCGCCTTACCGCCTGCACACTCAAGCAATTTGGGCGGCTTTATGTCCTGTGATCCGGAAATGATGCATCAAGGACACACAGCGTTTTCGGCCATGACAACAGGGGCAAATCGCCTTATTTCAGGCCGAAACACAGCGTGATCCTTATTTTTCGGAGCCTCCCATGCCTCTCGCCGATATTCAGGCCCGTATCAGTGCCGCTTGTGATGCCGCAGGGCGTAACACCCAAGATGTAGAGTTAATCGCTGTATCAAAGGTGCAGCCGCTTGACCGCGTGCAGGCGATTCTCGACGAAGGGCACCGGATTTTTGGCGAAAACAAGGTGCAAGAGGCGGCTGGCAAATGGCCGGCCTTCCGCGAGCAATATGATGACATCATCCTGCACCTCATCGGCCCGCTGCAGACCAACAAGGCCCGACAGGCGATGGAGCTTGCACAAGCGATCCATACGGTCGACCGGCCTAAGCTGGCCAATACACTCGCGCGGCTGGCACAGGACACAGGGGCATGCCCGGATCTGTTCATTCAGGTCAATACCGGAGAAGAGCCGCAGAAATCCGGCGTTCTGCCGCAAGAGGCCGATGCGTTCATCGCAGATGTCCGCGCGCTGGACCTGCCGTTGGTCGGCCTGATGTGCATCCCGCCGGTCGAGGAAGAACCAGCACTGCATTTCGCCCTCCTGGCCAAGATCGCGGAGCGCAATGGGTTGCGTGGCCTGTCGATGGGGATGAGTGGCGATTTCGAAACCGCCATCGCGCTAGGGGCCACACATATCCGGGTCGGATCTGCGATCTTTGGTGAGCGTGTTTACGATTGAGCACACCTTACAACCCACCCCAAGACCCGCTGACAATCCTGCACGACGATCATCAGGTGATCGTCGTAGATAAACCCAGCGGGCTGCTTTCGGTGCCGGGCAAGGGTCCGGACCTCGCCGATTGCCTTTTGACGCGGGTCCAAGCGGCCTTTCCGACCGCATTGCTCGTGCATCGGTTGGATCGTGACACCTCTGGCGTGATGATCTTTGCGCTGACACCGCATGCGCAGCGGCATCTGGGGCTGCAATTCGAAAAGCGGCAAACCAAAAAGACCTATATCGCCCGTGTCGCGGGGCAGATGATGGAAAAGACCGGCACCGTTGATCTGCCGCTGATTGTCGACTGGCCAAACCGGCCAAAGCAGATGGTCGATCATGAAAACGGCAAACAGGCCATCACCGACTGGCGCGTTGTTCGCAGTACAGCAGGCGAAACGCGGGTCAGGCTGATGCCCCGCACGGGCAGGTCGCATCAGTTACGGGTGCATATGCTGGCAATCGGTCACCCGATCCTGGGCGATCCATTCTATGCGACCGGGGCGACGCGCGACCATCCCCGGCTGATGCTGCATTCCGAAACGCTGCAGTTCCGGCACCCCGATGGTGGTCAGGGCGTGCGCATTACTGCGAAATGCCCGTTTTAAGTGGTGATGAAGTTCTGAATGGCCTCGACCTCACTCTCCACAATCTCATGCCCGCCCGGATGCCAATGCAGATCCACATCGGCGCCCTGCGCCTGCAGGTAATCCGCCAGCGCCTGAGTCAGCGGGGCAGGACAAATCGGATCAGCCTGCCCGGCAGTTATCAGGATGCGGCGACCAGCCAGGCCCGGTTGCGGGGCCGGGTTCCACGGGATTAGCGGATGCATCAGGATCAGGTCATCCACCAGGTCAGGGGCCTGCAATGCGACAGAGGCCAGAATGTTGGCACCATTCGAATAGCCCAACCCGATCACGCGGGACGGCTCTGACCGTTCCCGCTCAACCGCAATGAAATTGGCCATCGCAGTGCTACGCTTTGCCAGATCATCCATATCGTACTGGCCCTCCGCCATACGGGCAAAGTAACGCAGCGCCCCGTGTTCCGACACATCGCCGCGCGGCGACGTGACATGCGCGGTGGGCATCAGTTGGCGTGCAAAGCCGTGAAACTGGTCCTCGGTTCCGCCGGTGCCATGAAATGTCAGGAACAGCGGTTGTCCCGCTGCCCCTGTACTGCGTCGTGCGACATAGGTCATGTCAGTCCTCGATCGGCTCCAGCATGGATTCTAACCTGGTCCGCAAATGTTCGTGCTGGCTGGGCAGTTTCAACGCCTCGCCCAGATGGGCGGTATCCTCGTCACGATCAAAACCTGGTTCGTTGGTGGCCACCTCGAACAGGACGCCACCCGGGCTGCGGAAATAGATCGCATAGAAATAGTCGCGATCAATGACCGGGGTCACCTGATACCCAGTGTCGATCAAAGCCTCGCGGACTTCAAGCTGACGCGCCCGGTTCTCGACTGCAAAGGCGATATGATGCACCGATCCCGCACCTTGTAGAGCGGCCTGCGCATCAGGCAGGATTTCAAGGTCAATGGCATTCGCTTCATTTCCACCGGGCACGATGAACCGGGTGATGTTGCCCTCGGTCTCGGATTTCTCGTACCCCATGAACTGCAGCAGTTCCTGACTGACCGAACCGTCACGCAGACGCATATCGGCAGAATGAAAGCCACGGATTGCCATCGCATCGCTGACACCGCCGCCGGTCCATGGCGCGCGCTCGTCGTCGCTTTCGACCAAGGCAAAGGCGTCGCCATCGGGGCCATCGAACAATACACGCTTCTGGCCAAACCGGGTGTCTTGTGACAGGCCCTGCACATCAAATGTTGCAAGTCGGTCCATCCAGGCTGTGGCCGATCCGGTCGGAATGCTGAATGACGTCCGGCCAACTTCCCCAACACCATGCCTACCACGGCCTGCGTTTGGGAAGGGGAAATAGGTCATGACCGTACCTGGCGATCCTGCTTCGTCGCCATAATACAGGTGATAAACATCGGGCGCGTCAAAGTTCACCGTTTTCTTGACCCGACGCAGGCCAAGCACATTGGTGAAAAACGCATTGTTTTCGCGAGCATCACTGGCCAGCGATGTGACGTGATGCAGACCTTTGATTTGTTTGAGCATCTCAAGACTCCTATCTGTTTGAATAGATAGATAGCGGAAATGAAACCGCACTAAACGCCGACAGGCGCACCGCTTTGGTGCACCTGCGCACATGACGGTCCCTGTATCAGATCTTGAGAACGCGATCCGTCAGGTTCAGGCGGTTGGCGATAATGGGAGCCATCGCATCTGCCAATGCAGGGTCATTCGCTGTCAAGAGTTCAAGCTCGTCCAGCCTGTTCGTCGCGATCAGTTGCAGCGCATCCTGCCGAACCGTTCCGTCCGGTCGCCGGGGAAGTGACGTAACCGGCTGTAAAAGTTCAGCCTGTTTCTCCGTGACAAGCGCGCGTAGCGCGTCAGGTCCCAGATCCGTCTCGACAAAAGCATAGATGCCGATACCTTGGGCCGGAAGCGCATAAGCGCAAAGCACGACATCGGTGACCGCCTCATGCGCCTGCAACGTTTCAACGACAGCCGCCCCGTCCTTTGTCAGTCGATCCTCAAGCCCCTCGCTATCAGACCAACTCATCAACCGGCGCGTGACAAAGTTATACAGGCGCTTGCCCGTCGCCATCCAGATCCGCGAGGGCAATGACTTGCGCGCAAGCATAGCCTTTTCCGAGGCGGTCAGCAGGTGCGGCGCAAAGGCGCGTTTCTGCTTGAGAAGATGGCGCAAATCCTCGCGCGCCATCACGCGGAACATCTTGCCCTTGCGGCGATGGACACTGGCCAGTTGAAAATCAATCACCGCCGCAAAGCCATCCGGCGTGCGCAGCCAGTTTTGCGGCTTGGCAACGTCATTGTGGGTGACTCCGCGCCGACGCATATCGCGAAGAAGCCGCTTGGCATCGCGGAACCATTCCGGATCATCCGGCTTGGCAAGCTGCAATGGCGTACCTTCTGTCCAGGTACGCAACAGACCCACCTGATCCACCCGAAGCAGTTGCGGCACACCGTCAATCCCCGCCACAGCACGCAAACCGCGAATTTCTTTGCGCGCCAGAAACCATGCAACAGGGCGGACCCAGACGGGCACGCCATCCAGCTTGCGCAACACGACCTTGCATTGCGGATCCTCGGCCAGATGTCCCGATATTGTTTCGGAAAAGACATCCCGCTTGTGCACTGTTTCGGGCACAAATGTGTGATTTTGCGTCGGTTCGATCATCAACGAAACCTGAATACTCGGGGCGGACCGATGCCGCACCGACTGATAAAAACGGCTGCTACCGTCCGATTAGCTGGCTTCGCCGGACCAGCCGGAAATGGCCTTGACCTCTAGGAATTCCTCAATCCCCCAAACACCGCCTTCGCGGGCGCGCCCGGACATCTTGACGCCACCAAAGGGTGACCCGGCGCCGCGTGCCTGACCATTCATCTCGACCATGCCGGACCGTAGGGCGCGCGCCATACGGTTCCGCTTCGCGCCATCCTGCGACTGGACATAATTGGTCAGGCCATATGGTGTATCATTGGCGATCTCGACCGCCCGTTTTTCATCCTCAAACGGAATGATCGACAGAACCGGACCAAAGATTTCCTCGCGGGCGATGCGCATCTGATTATCGACATCAGCAAAGACAGTCGGACGCACATAATAGCCCTTGTTCATCCCCTCTGGCAGGCCGGGGCCACCGGCGACCAACCGGGCACCTTCCTTGATGCCCACCTCGATCATATCCTGTATCTTGCCCCATTGGGACTTGTTGACAACCGGGCCGATATGCCGACCGGGTTCCGACGCAGGACCGACACCGATCTTGCCAGCAACCTCGGCAGCCGTCTCAACCGCCTGATCGTAGATTGACCGTTCGACCAGCATCCGGGTCGGGGCATTGCAGGACTGGCCCGAGTTGTTCATGCAGTGGATCACACCGCGCTTGATCGCCTTCTCATCGGCGTCAGCAAAGATCACATTGGCACCCTTGCCGCCCAGTTCCAGCGTTACACGCTTCAGCGTTTCTGCTGCAGCGGCCGAGATTGCCCTGCCAGCGCGGGTCGAGCCGGTGAAGCTGATCATGGCGACATCCTCGTGCCGTGACAATTGGCTGCCCACACCGGCACCATCGCCATTGACCAAATTGAACACACCCGCCGGTACACCAGCATCATGGACGAATTCCGCAAACAACAGCGACGATAGCGGGGCTTCCTCCGATGGTTTCAACACAATCGTGCACCCGGCCAGAAGCGCGGGGATCACCTTCAGCGTGACCTGGTTCATCGGCCAGTTCCACGGGGTGATCAGGCCAACAACGCCAATCGGCTCCATCGCGATGCGATCATTGGGGGCATGGGGGCCAAGGGGCCGGATCCATTCAATCTCGTCAAAGGCGGTCAGAAAACCCTTCAGATGCCAGGGCAAACAGGGCGCTTGGCTGTCGCGTGCCATGTCGATAGGTGCGCCCATTTCAAGACTGATGGCCTTGGCCATTTCTTCCTTACGGGCCTCATACTGGTCCAGAATGGCCCTCACGTATTTTGCGCGTTCCGCAGGCGGTGTGGCCGCCCACCCTGGAAAGGCTGCGGTCGCCGCGCCAACAGCAGCATCGGTATCCGCCTGATCACCCAGCGAAATCACGGCACAGACATCTTCGGTGGACGGATCAATCACCTCGAAATCGCGCGATTTGGCCGGTGCAACCCATGCGCCATTGATGTAGAAATTGCGATTTTCGATCATGCGAATGCTCCTGATGAATTCGGGGAACTATTGGCACTCGCCCCGTTGCAGTGCAAGCGCCTGTGGTACTACCTGTCGTCTCTCCCTATATTGACGTAAAGACACCGCATTTAAAGGAGAAACGCGATGGGTCTGCGCATCAACGATACTATCCCCAATCTGACGGTCGAGACGGATCAGGGAACATTCGCACTGCATGACTGGATAGGCGATAGCTGGGCGATCCTGTTTTCGCACCCCAAGGATTTCACGCCCGTCTGCACCACCGAATTCGGCGCGGTGGCCCAACTGGCCGACGAATGGGAAAAGCGCGGCACCAAGGTGATCGGTGTCAGTGTTGACGGGGTCGAGGATCACAAGAAATGGAAAGGCGACATCGAAAAGGTCGGCGGCGCGCCTGCCGGTTTCCCGATCATCGCCGATGATGGGCTCAAGGTCTCCAAAGCGTTCGACATGCTCCCGGCCGAGGCTTACCTGCCCGACGGGCGCACCCCGGCTGACAGCGCAACGGTGCGGTCGGTCTTTATCATCGGACCGGACAAGCAGCTGAAACTGTCGATGACCTACCCGATGACGGTGGGCCGGAACTTTGCTGAGGTGCTGCGCGCACTCGACGGGCTGCAAACATCAATTGGCAAAGGCGTAGCGACACCGGCGAACTGGAATGTCGGCGACGACGTGATCATCCCTGCGACCGTCAGCAACGAAGACGCAAAAGCCAAGTTCGGCGATTTCACAACCGTACTGCCGTATCTGCGGACAACCAAACTGACGGACTAAATAACAGGGGCCGCGGTGATGATCCGCGGCCCCTGATTTTTCAGGATCAGAACTGGTAGCTGACCGTAAAGGCCAGATAGGGCAGAACGACAATGTCTTCTGCATCGCTTTTGGCGTCCTGAACATCGGGATCGTCGTCAATGGCATCCTGCGCACCTGAGGCAGTCGCGGTGTAATCGAGGGCCAATCCGCCTGTCAGGATCAGACCCGCCTCTGGGGTCAACGTCCAACCGTCAGCAAATCCCCACTCGTAACCGGTGGTGATCATCGGCGCGATTTCGTTTTCGAATTTGACCGACAGTTCAGCTTCTGGAGTGCCGCCGTCTTCAAGTTCAACTTCGCCAGATGCCTTGATTTCGTTGTTGGAGAACAGCAAACCGCCAGAGATGCGCCAATCGCCTTGGTTGGGATAGTAGTCACCCATGATCGCCAGACCGCCCAGTTCAATAGAACCAGCAAAGGTTCCTTCGTCGTCGGTCTCTTCATAGCTTTCGTCGATGCCTCCGATAAAGACGCCGCGCACGCCAAAAGAAGGATCAATGCGGTAAGCCGCTTCAAGATTTCCGCCAAGTGACGAGAAACCGACGCCGGCCGAGATATCGCCAGCGTCTTGGGCGCTGGCAGCATTTGCACAAAGTGCAAGTGTCGCAATTGCGAGAAAGTTCTTCATGTGAGTGGTTTCCTTGGTTGAATTCACTTGAGCGCTCTATAGTGCGAAACGTGTCCAAACATGGGCAAACTATGGATCGATCTGGGGTTGTGATTGGCATGCCACAGTTGCGCAAAACGAGCGGCGAAAACAAAAGCCCCGCTGCATGATGCAGCGGGGCTTTCCTTTAGTTTAGAACCGAAAGGGCTGATATATCAGCTTTCAGCCGCTTCCTCTTTCTTGATCTCTTCGCCGCTTTCCTGATCGACCATCTTCATGGCCAAACGGACCTTGCCGCGATCATCGAAGCCAAGCAGTTTTACCCACACTTCCTGACCTTCCTTCAACACATCGGATGGATGGTTCAGGCGGCGGTTTTCGATCTGGGACACGTGGACCAAACCATCGCGTTTGCCAAAGAAGTTCACGAAAGCGCCGAAGTCGACCAGTTTGACCACGGTCCCTTTGTAGATCACGCCTTCTTCCGGCTCGGCCACGATCGAATGGATCATGTCATAGGCCTTCTTGATCGCCTCGGCATCGTTCGACGCCAGCTTGATCACGCCATCATCGTTGATGTCGACCTTCGCACCGGATGTTTCCACGATCTCACGAATGACCTTGCCGCCCGACCCAATGACTTCACGGATCTTGTCGACAGGGATGTTCATCGTTTCGATCTTCGGCGCATGCACGCTGAATTCAGCAGCACCAGTGATGGCTTTGCCCATCTCGCCCAGAATATGCAAACGACCGGCCTTGGCCTGCTCCAGCGCCTTTTTCATGATCTCAGGCGTAATACCCGCGATCTTGATGTCCATCTGAAGCGACGTGATCCCGTTTTCGGTACCAGCCACCTTGAAGTCCATATCGCCAAGGTGATCCTCATCGCCCAGAATATCGGACAGCACGGCATAAGACCCGTCATCTTCCATCACCAGACCCATGGCCACACCGGCCACAGGAGCCTTCAGCGGCACGCCAGCATCCATCATGGACAAGGAACCACCACAAACAGACGCCATCGATGACGATCCGTTCGATTCAGTGATCTCTGACACAACACGGATTGTGTAGGGGAAATCCGTTGCTGCAGGCAGAACCGCCTGCAACGCACGCCACGCCAGCTTGCCATGGCCGATCTCGCGGCGGCCGGGGCCAGCGACGCGACCCACTTCACCGACCGAATAAGGCGGGAAGTTATAATGCAGCATGAAGTTGGATTTATACATGCCGGTCAGAGCGTCGATCATCTGCTCATCATCGCCGGTGCCCAGCGTGGTCACGACAAGACCCTGGGTCTCGCCACGGGTGAACAGGGCCGAACCATGGGTCCGTGGCAGGATGCCGGTTTCAGACACGATGGGGCGGATTTGGTCCAAGGCACGGCCATCGATGCGGCGACCATTCTTGACAACGTCACCGCGCAGAACCTGGCTTTCCAGTTTCTTCAGCGCAGCGCCCAGATTTCCGTCTTCCTGCTGTTCTTCGGTCAGCGTGGCAACGATCTCTTCCTTCGCAGCAGATACCGCAGCGGTACGTTCCTGCTTGTCAGTGATCGCATAGGCGGCACGCATCTTGTCTTCGCCTGCGGCTTTGACGGCTGCGAACAGTTCGGAATAATCCTCGGGCTGGAAATCGAAAGGCTCCTTGGCGCTTTCTTCGGCCAGATCGATGATCAGATCGATGACAGGCTGGATCTGCTCATGGGCAAAGGTGACAGCGCCCAGCATCTCATCCTCGGTCAGCTCGTAGGCTTCCGATTCCACCATCATCACGGCGTCTTTGGTGCCAGCGACAACAAGGTCCAGACGCTGCTCGGGGTTCAGGCGCAGGTTATGCATGTCGTCGATTTCGGGGTTCAGGATGTAGTCGCCATCCACATAACCCACGCGGCAGGCCGCAATCGGACCCATGAACGGTGCGCCGGAAATCGTTAGCGCGGCAGAGGCCGCGATCATCGCAACCATATCCGGGTCATTGACCAGATCATGCGACAGTACCGTGCACATAACCAGAACTTCGTTCTTGAAGCCGGGGACGAACAGCGGGCGAATGGGGCGGTCGATCAGGCGGGCAGTCAGCGTCTCTTTCTCAGTCGGACGTGCTTCACGCTTGAAAAAGCCGCCTGGGACTTTCCCGGCGGCATAGTATTTCTCTTGATAGTGGACGGTCAGCGGAAAGAAATCCTGACCCGGTTTTTTGGCACGTGCATATGTCACGTTGGCCATAACGCTGGTTTCGCCCAGCGTTGCGATGACAGAGCCATCTGCTTGGCGGGCAACCTTGCCCGTTTCCAGTGTGAGCGTTTCTTCGCCCCACTGCATCGATTTTTTCACTTCGTTAAACATCATGTTTTCCTGTTTGGCCGCTTTCGGCCTTCCTACGTAGGGGGCGTATTCCCCCTCATTCCGGTATCTTCTTTGTCAGGCGCTGGAATGCGGGCGCCGGTCTCTCAAGATTGGCGGGCCATAACGGAAAACAGGGGCTTTGGAAAGGGGGTGCGCGCATCGGCAGCAGTGTCCGTCGCGACGGTTTTCACCTGAATTGGCGTATTGACGCAGAGGAATTGATTTTTGGCGGCATGCGGAACGCATATTGGCGCCCTGCGACGGCGCATGCCCATACCGGGGACTCATCCGTCAAAACAAGATCAACCGCCTGCAAAGGGCGGCTGATCTTAAATTGGTCATGTGTCGACCGGTACGACCTTACGACTTGAACGATGCAAGCCGTCTTTTAAGGATATCTTTCTCCTCAGTCAGACGCGCGATCTTGTTCAGGTCCTGCTCGCGCTCCAGCCGGGACTGCTCCAGATTCTGTTTCCAGAAACTGATTTCAGATTCCATTGAGGCCGCTTCTTTTGAGCCGCCGAATTTCCACAACAACCAGCCAAGCACCAGACCAAGAAGAAAGGTGAACGACATGTAGATGAGGACTTGGGTCAGAAAGGAAAACATCGATAACTCCGACTTTGGGGGCTGTTTAGCGCTCTTGCCATTCAAACGTGATACGGCGGTTTTCGGCGCGGCCAGCGGCGGTGCCGTTGTCAGCGATAGGGTTGCTTTCGCCATATCCAACAACATTCATCGCTTCTGCCGGTACATCGCGTTCAACCATGAAATCGAAAATCGCAGTTGCACGCCGTTCACTCAGCCGCTGATTGTTGTCCTCGCTGCCCTGGCTGTCCGTATGACCGCCGATTTCAAGCGCTAGTTCCTGTGCGCTGCATTCCGCCGCGATCACTGCCAGTTCTTCCAGCGGTGCAACCGATGCGTTGGTGACTGTGGTTGTGCCTGTGTTAAAGTTGATCTTTTCACTGGCCAGCACGGCATCGGAACGGCTCTGACACTGGGCGATGGCCGACAGTTCAGTATCGGCTTCCTCGCCACCTTCTGCGACCTCAGATGCGTCCGCAGCATCGTCCGTTGCAGCAGTTTCTTCAGCAGCAGCTGTTTCTTCTGTGGCTTCGGGTTCCGTAGTCTCATCTGTGCCAGATGCGTCTTCAGCAACTTCCGCAGCACCGGTCTCTTCCGTCGCGGCGGCGTCTTCAGCCACTTCGGCCTCGTCTGAAACAGCGGTGTCTACTTCTTCTGTCGCGACAGCCTCTTCTGTGGCTTCTACGGCTTCGGTGCTGGCAGCCTCATCTGTTGCCTCTGCCACTTCAGTTGTGGCGGCCTCGTCTGTGGCCTCTGCCTCATCGGTAACCTCAGTGCCTTCGGTTTCCTCGGTTGCGGCGACCTCATCGGCGGTTGCCGCTTCTTCGGTCGCGGCAGCGTCTTCAGCTACTTCGGCCTCGATTGCCGGTTCTTCGGTCGCAGCAGCGTCTTCGGCCACCTCGGCCTCGGCTGTCGCTTCGGCAGTAGCGGCAGCAGTTTCTGCAACTTCAGCAGCGGGCGCCGCAGCAGTGTTTGCCGCGCGAAGCTCGGTGATGACCCGGTTACGCTCTACCAATGTGTTTGCCAGATTTGCGACATCTTCCTTGAGTGCTGCAATCTGGCCATCGAGTGCGGCGACCTGTCCGGTAAGTTCAGTGGTCACCTGCTCCTGATCGGCGGCCTCTGCAGACAATACCGCCATGCGCTCCTCAGCCGTTGCAAGTGCGGCTGTCTTGTCGCTGATTTCCGTTTCCAGTTCGGCAATACGCGCCTCGGCCTCGGCCACAGCTTCACCAGCGTCCGCGGCTTCGTTCGCCGTTGCATCCGCAGTCAGGTCAGCCGCGCCGCTTTCGAGTTCAGCGATCCGGGCAGCACCAGCAGCAAGGTCAGCTTCAAGCTCCGCGATTTGCGCAGCCCGCGCGTCGATTTCCGCGCGCGCTTCCTCGATCTGGGTGTTCAGGGTTGCGATCTCCGTTTCGGTCAGGCTCAACTGACCGTCACGATCAGCCAGATCAGATTGCGCTGCGGCGACTAGTTCGGTCAGATCGCTGTTTTCGCCTTTCAGCGCCTCGGCTTCGGTCAGCGCCGTTTCCAGCTGCTGGCGGGCCTGCTCAAGCTCGGCAACCGCGGTGTCGCTGTCGCTCGCCTGTGTCTGACTCTCTGCCTGCAGATCAGCGATCGTTTGCGTCAGGGTGGCAATTTCCTCGGCCGATGCGGCACGCGACGCTTCGAACTCAGCCGTCACGGCGTCCAGTTCGGCGGAAGCGCCAGCGCTGGTCTGGTCCACAACCGCATTCGGGACGGTCCGGCTGGCAAAAAACATGGTCAAGCCGGTTAAAATCAAAACCAATAAAATGAGTGGTAACCTCATTTAGACATTCCTCGCATAAGTTGTGTCCGCATAAACAATCGAAATCGCGTTGCGTGTGGGAAACACGCAGTTTTCGTAACAAATCGGCTCTATTTGGCGACTATGGCCATAATGTGACAACAGATCGCCACTTGTCTGACCATGGGGGATTCCGGCCACTTTGACCCTCCGTCACAAAAACGCCCACCAGTTGGCGGGCGTTCTAGAAAACAGATCAGATGATCCGCCGATTAACGGCGCAGACCCAGACGCTTGATCAGGTCCTGATAACGGGCCTCGTCCTTGCTGCGGGTGTAGTCCAGCAGCTTGCGGCGCTGGGCGACCATCTTCAACAGGCCACGACGGCCATGATTGTCTTTCTTGTGTGTCTTGAAGTGTTCCGTCAGCGTCGCGATGCGGCTGGACAGAATGGCAACCTGAACTTCAGGCGAACCGGTGTCGCCGTCCTTGCTTGCAAAATCCTTCATGATCTTCGCTTTGTCTTCAGCAGTAATCGACATCGGGGTCTCCTTTGGTTGAAGGGTGATGGCGCGATCCGGGATGTCGTCCAGAAAGGCCCGTGGAGGGTCCGTTCGTGGTGATTCCACGCGCGGATGGGTGCGTTTAGGGGCATTTCGCCGAAAAGAAAAGGGGTTTATGCCGCGACAAGCGCCACAGCGTCCAGATCCAGATCCGTCAGGTTTGCAAAGGTCGCCACAACCTCGCCATCCGCAAGCAGCACCAGCCCCGCATCGGAAAGCTGCGTCGACAGCGTTGGCTTGACCCCGTCATAGTCGATTTCGATGATATCCTCGGCCGGATCAAAATCCTCAACGATGGCGTCATTGCCCGCAGTGAGGGAAAAGGTATCAGCCCCGGTGCCACCATGCAGGTTGTCGCCAGCGCCGCCCTTCAGGATATCATTGCCAGCCCCGCCATTCAGGAAATCGCGGATGTTATCACCCCGGTCATAGACCAGGTCGTCACCGGACCCGCCATGCAGTGTGTCAGCCCCGTCGCCGCCCACCAGCACGTCATCGCCAAGCGAGCCATGCAAGGCGTCGTCACCGTCACCGCCCATCAGCACGTCGCTGCCATCACCGCCATTCAGGATGTCGTCGCCGTCGCGTCCGGCGATGATGTCATCACCCACATGAGCATAAAGCTCATCATTGCCGGACCCACCGTCCAGAACGTCATCGCCGCGCCCGCCATGCAATTCGTCATCGCCCGCGCCGCCAGCCAAATGGTCATTCCCATCTTCGCCATGGATGTAATCGTCACCAGCCCCGGTTTGCACAGTATCATCCCCGTCACCGGAAAAGATCACTGTGTCATCATCACTTGCGTCGATCAGCTCATTCAGCGGGGTGATTTCGACGGACGGTTCATCATCCTGCTCTCTGGCAGGCTTTTCCTCAATATCATCACTGTCGTCGCTGGCGTTGAACATAAACGCGGATAGCGCAACGCCCATCAGTCCGAGAATCCCAAGCATGGTAAACCTGTAATGTCTGGTCGCCCCCGACCCGTCAGCCTGCGTTCTAACATATCCCCGCCTGTTCGTGGTCGGGAAACTGACCTTAGGGTTAACGGACCCAGCGCACCGGGGTCTGGGCGTAGCTGATGTAAAGCGGGTGTTTGGGGTGCCCGTGTTTGGTCAGACCCAGCGTATGGATTGGACGACCAGTCGCGTGCAGCAGCGATGTGACCGCAGGGCCCCGGTCCTGATGCGCGCCATGGGTGCCCCAGGCTGCAATGATCTGATCGGCCCAGTCCACCCCGGCTGCGATCACGCGGTCATTCTCCGGTCCCACCGGGTCCGCCGCCTTGCGCATCTTGTGGGGATCGGTTTCGCGCCAGGCAAAGATATTGGTGACCTGAAAGGCACCGAACCCCAGCGCCCGTGCCCGCCTTTCGCAGCGTTCAACCGTCGGATCATTCTGGATTTCGGTCGCCTTGGACGGGTTGAGCATAATGAACAAAACCCGCTTGCCCGCAGGATCCCAAATGCGGGTCAGGGCATAGCGATAACGTTCGCACTCCGAATAGATGGCGGTCGATGGTGCATCATCCTTGATATGGGTGCGAGTGATCATGGCAGGGCAGAGGCTGCATCGTAAGATGGGTCTTGACCCATCTTATCCCACAAACACCCGGGCCGGCTGCATCTCACCGCCGCGATAGGTCCCGACAGCGATGGCCTTGCCCTCATAAGAGGCCCAGACCTCTTCGCCATACTCAACATTCGATGCGATGACCGACGCTGGGTTGCCATTGCGCAGCTTCGCGACGCTCTCTGCCAGACAGCGGACCTCTGGCAAATCCGACAGCCCAACCTCCAACGCCTGCAGATGGGCGTCCAGTTCAGGCGTTCCGGCCAGGGCTTCCACCTGGTCCAGCGTGATCCCGTCATCGGCCTGAAACGGGCCGGACCAGATACGCCGCAAGGATTTGACATGGGCCTTGCAGTCCAGCGCCTCACCCAGATCGCGGGCTATCGCCCGGACATAACCGCCCTTGCCACAGGTCATTTCGAGGATGACATGGTCCGGGTCGGGGCGGTCCACCAGCAACAATTCCTCCACCCATAACGGGCGGGCGGCCAGTTCCATCTCCGCGCCGTCACGGGCCTTCTTATAGGCACGCTGACCATCGATTTTCACGGCTGAAAACTGCGGTGGTACCTGCATGATGTCACCCACAAACCGGCCCAGGGCCGCCTTGATCGCATCGTCATCCGGACGCAGATCGCTTGTGGCGATCACCTCCCCCTCGGCATCGTCAGTATTGGTGGCCTGCCCAAGGCGAACAGTAAAGACATAGGCCTTCAGCGCATCGGTGATGTAAGGCACGGTCTTTGTCGCCTCACCCAGTGCCACCGCCAAAACACCGGTCGCTTCAGGATCCAGCGTGCCCGCATGGCCCGCCTTCTTCGCCTCCAGCGCCCAGCGGACCTTGTTGACCACAGCGGTCGACGTGATACCAGCGGGCTTGTCCACCACCAGCCACCCCGAAACATCCCGCCCTTTGCGTTTACGTGCCATTGCCATATCCATTCCCAAGTGCCGCGACTGCTAGAGGGGTCTGCATAAAGGGTCAAGGTTCAGCAAGATGCAGTTACGCTGTGGCAGTAGGCTACTGAAAGGACGGACGCCAAAGCATCTGCATGTGCATCGCAAACCAAATCCGCTTTGCTGTCCGCAACCGCGATTCCCACGTCAACCAACCTGAAGATCAAACCAGCGGGACCGGGACGTATCGATATGCGTCACCCATCCGCATGATCCGTCCCACGCCGGGAAAAGGGAAATGATAACCGGCGATCAGCAACTGCTCATCCGCGGCCCGCGCCAGCAGCCGCCTGCGTGTTTCGATGGCTTTCGGTTTGTCGATATCCGCGCCGACCGTCCAGTCTGGCCGCTCCAGCCCGGTGATGAAATGCACTGCCGTATCGACAAGATGCAGCAATTGCCGCCCATCGCTTTCCAGCATGATCGCATGGTGGCCATGGGTGTGACCGGGTGCTGCGATTGTTGTGATCCCGGGGGCAATTTCAGTCCCATCATCGTAGGATCGCAGGCGGTGCGCCACCGGCAACAGATGCCGCCGACATTCGATGATCATCTCGCGCAGGGCTGCCGGTGCCCGGTCGGGCGACTGGGTCCAGAATGCCAGTTCGATTTCCGGCAAATGATGGTCAGCATTTGCAAAGACCTGTTCGCCTTGGGCGGTCAGCCCGCCCACATGGTCCGGATGACCATGGGTCAGCAGCACGATATCAATATCCGACGGGCCCAGGCCCAGCGTCTGTAAAGAGCGGACCAACCGCCCGTTATCGGGCGCATTGCCATGAAAGGTGATGTCGCCCATGCCCGTGTCAATCAGCACCCGTACCCCTTGGGTTTCGACCAGCATCACCTGCAACGGCATTTCCGCCACGGTGGGCGACAGCCCATAGCTGGCCAAAAGGTCGCCCGCCGCCGTCTTGCCCGCATTGGCCGCAAACATGCCGACCCCCATGGAAAAACTGCCATCATCGATGATGGTGACGGTCATTGCGCCCAACGGAAACTGGCGGATCGCCCGCATCGGCATCATGCCATCGGCGCGTAGCGGGCCCGAGGGGCTGAGGCTGATCAGCCCGGCGGCCCCCAGCGCTTTCAGGATAAAACGGCGGTTGGGGGCGAGGGTCATTATGGTCTTCTTTCAGGAACGCATGCCGGGACTATGCGCCCAGTGACCGTCACAAACCAGATCACACACGCAATCGTCAACGGAACCACCGGATGGTTCGGGCGTTACCTATCCAACAAAAGGACCGATAACATGACCTACACACTGACCCTGCAAGACATCGCCCCGGTGACGCACGACACCTATCAGTTGACCTTCAACCGCCCCGAGGATTTTGAGTTTGAGGCAGGGCAGGCGACCGAGTTGACCCTGCAAAAAGAAGGGTGGAAGGCTGAAAGCCGCCCGTTCACCATGACATCGCGGCCTAATGACAAACATCTGGAATTCGTGATCAAATCCTATCCTGATCATGACGGGGTGACCGAACAGATCCCAACACTTGGGATGACAGATCAGGTGAAAGTTGCCGATCCTTTTGGGGCCATCACCGACCATGGGCCAGGCGTGTTTATCGCCGGAGGGGCAGGCATCACGCCTTTCATTTCAATCCTGCGCAAGCAACAGGAAGAAGGAGCGACCGGATCGCGCCTCATCTTTGCGAATAAGACGGACAAGGACATCATTCTGCAGGAGATGTGGCAGTCAATGGGTGGGCTCGAAACCACATTTGTGGTGTCAGATCAGGATGACACTGCCCATGTCAAAGGCAAGCTGGATAAGACAATGCTGTCACAAATGGTGGATGATAAAGAGCAACCGTTTTACATTTGCGGCCCCAGCGGGATGGTCGACGATGTCCGCACCGCGCTGAAGGAGATTGGTGTCGCCGAAGGACGAATTTACACCGAAGATGGCTGGTAAGGGTCTGTAAACCATATCGCCATTAGCGTTGCGGGATGAGACAGTTACAGCTTCGCACAACCCGCTTCGTTGGCGAAAATCCCGCTTTCTTTCATCATCTGTTCAGCGCGAAAGCTGCACGCACTGGCGGTATCGTCAGGCGCGCTGTTCGCGATGTGGAACGCGAAGTCGGGCGCGACGCGATTATTGCTGAAGTGGAAAAATGCGGGTTTCATCTGCTCGAATGCGCGGGCCAGTTCATTATTATCCGTGCGCCAGATCACCTGACCGTGCATCGTTGAACCAACAAGTCTTCGTTACGAAGACTTTGTTCCGTGTCAGACTTTTCGTCACGAAAAGTCTGCGTCTTAATGATCACGCAGCGCGCTGATCAGCTCATCCTTGTTCATGTCTGACCGACCCTCGATATCAAGCCCCTGCGCGCGCTGGTAAAGCTCATCGCGGGTCCATTCTTCATACGGCGTTGCCTTGCCACCTTTTTCGGATGGTGACTGATCATCGCTCGCCTTTGCATTGGCGATGCGCGCCGCTTTCTCCTTCGACGCACCATCTTCGCGCAGCGCCTCGTAGGTCTCATCATCCTTGATCGACGGGCCGTGGTCTTTGGTCATATTGGAACTCCTTTCCATTGCACAACAAAGGAAAGGGCTCCGTGGTTCCCGTCTATTCCGCTGCAACAGCACCCGGGTTGTTGGGGTGCGTTGTCCAGTTGGCGTATTCCTTCTGGACCACCTTACCGGTGCGCGGATCGACTTCACCGGGCTTCATCGGCTCCATCGTGATGCAGTTTTCGACAGGGCAAACATCGACGCAAAGATTACAGGCGACGCATTCTTCATCAATCACTGTAAAGGTGCGATCCTCTGACATGGCAATCGCCTGATGGCTGGTGTCTTCGCAGGCCGCGTAGCAGCGTCCGCATTTGATGCAGTCATCCTGACTGATCTTCGCCTTGGCCACATAGTTGAGGTTGAGATACTGCCAGTCGGTGACGTTTGGTACGGCGCGGCCCACGACCTGTTCAACACTGGTATAGCCCTTTTCGTCCATCCACTGTGACAAACCGCTAGTCATTTCCTGCACAACCTTGAAACCATAGGTCATCGCCGCGGTGCAGACCTGCACATTCCCGCAGCCCAGGCTGATGAACTCCGCCGCGTCGCGCCATGTGGTAATCCCACCAATCCCGCTGATCGGCATGCCGCGGGTTTCCTCGTGCCGCGCGATTTCCGACACCATCGACATCGCAATAGGTTTGACCGCCGGCCCGCAATAGCCGCCATGGCTGCCCTTGCCGTCGATCGACGGTTCAGGCGACATGGTGTCGAGGTTGACAGAAGTAATCGAGTTGATCGTGTTGATCAGGCTGACCGCATCCGCCCCGCCCCGCTTGGCCGCCGCCGCGGGTTTGCGGATATCGGTGATGTTGGGGGTCAATTTCACGATCACCGGCTTGTCGTAATACTGCTTGCACCAGCGGGTGACCATTTCGATGTATTCAGGCACCTGCCCCACGGCGCTGCCCATGCCCCGTTCGGACATCCCATGCGGGCAGCCGAAGTTCAGTTCGATCCCATCAGCACCCGTCTCGGTCACGCGGGGCAGGATATCTTTCCACGCCTGTTCCTCGCAGGGGACCATGATGCTGACAATCATGGCGCGGTCGGGGTAGTCGGCCTTGACCCGTGCGATTTCTTCCAGATTGACCTCAAGCGGGCGGTCCGTGATCAACTCGATGTTGTTGAGACCCAGCAGACGCCGGTCTGCACCATAGATCGCGCCGTATCTTGGCCCGTTGACGTTAACAACAGGCGGCCCTTCGGAACCCAGGGTTTTCCAGACGACCCCGCCCCACCCGGCCTCAAACGCGCGGCGCACGTTGTATTCCTTGTCCGTTGGCGGGGCAGAGGCCAGCCAGAAAGGGTTGGGGGATTTGATCCCCAGAAAATCAGTGGTGAGATCGGCCATCACATGTTCCTTTCCCGCCCGTCTCAGGGCTTGTCAAATATCATCTCAACCGGCGCAAGCCTGCGCGCCTCTACATTCGCGACGTAGTTTTTCAGCTTCACACCTGCGGTGTCACCCATCAGCAGATGAATGCCCAAGGGCGGCGGGCCGCCAGCCTCTGCCATGCGTTCAAAAACATGCGCAAAGAAACTCAGCGTGAAATCGCGGCGATACCGTTGCCCGTGCAAGGTTAGACCAACGGCTTCGGCAGCGCTGTGGTAGACCGAAGCGGGATCAACGAACGAGGTCTCGGATTTTTCGGACCAAGGTACGGGAAACAGCAGATCATCGGGGCTGTCATCGCGCATCACGTCGAACAGGGCAAAGCGTCCGCCGGGTTTCAAGACCCGGGCAATTTCCGCGAACATATGTTCCTTGTCGGCGATATTCATGCCGACATGAAACATCGTTGCCAGGTCGAAGCTGGCATCTTCCATCGGCAGATCAGTGGCAGACGCAACATGCAGGTTAATGGCCTCGTCCAGATGCACGCGGGTGTTCAGGGCCTGCCCGACCTCGACATAAAGCGGCGTCAGATCAATGCCCGTCACATGCGCGCCATAGCGGTGCACGATATGTCGGGCAGTGCCGCCCAACCCGCAACCGACATCCAGAACGCGCATGTCCGGGGTGATATCCAACTGCGACAACAGCGCGTCCGTCGCCTCAAGACCGCCGGTGTGGAATTCGTCCACCGGTTTGAGGTTATCCACCGTTGCTACGTCAACACCCTGTTCTTTCAAGGCTTTTTCAATGCGATCAAGCAGGTCTTGCGTGGTGTAATGTGCGGCCACGCGCGTTTCGAGCGTCTCCATCTCTTCCTCCAGCGCTATTCGTCCCGCATCCAGCATAGCACAGATCAGGCGGAAAGCGCGGCGTGGATATCCTCAGCCGCATCGCGCCCTTCGGCCACGGCTGTCACTGTCAGATCGTCGCCACCGCTGGCACAATCACCCCCGGCCCAGACACCATCGCGGCTGGTGCGGCCAGCACCCGTCACCGCGATTTTCCGCCCGTCCAGTGCCAGTTCGGCATCGGTTTCTAGGGACTGACCAATGGCCTTGAACACCTGATCTGCCCTCAGTCGCACCGTCTCGCCCGTGCCTTTCAGGCCCGATCCGTCATCGGCGGTGTATTCCAACTCAATCTCGCGCACGGCCCCGTTGCCATGTACCGCCACGGGCTGCACATTGAACATCAGATGCACGCCTTTGGAGGCGGCGAGGTCCTGTTCGTACCGGCTCGCGCTCATCGCGTCACGCCCGCGCCGATAGGCAATGGTCACGTTCTGGGCGCCAAGCAGTTTGGATTGCACAGCGGCGTCGACGGCGGTCATTCCGCCGCCGATCACCACCACGTCGCGCCCAACAGGGAGGGTTGTCAAGTCGCTGGATTGACGCAAATCCGCAATAAAATCAACGGCGTCGCGCACGCCATCCTTGTCTTCGCCATCCGCGCGCAAGGCATTTACACCGCCGAGGCCAAGGCCAAGAAACACGGCGTCATAGGCTTCGGCCAGTGAATCGAGCGACAGGTTTTCGCCAAGTCGCTGACCATATTTGATGTCAATTCCGCCAATGCCCAAAAGCCAGTCCACCTCACGGGCGGCGAAACTGTCCGTTGTTTTATAAGCGGCGATGCCAAATTCATTCAGGCCGCCCGGCTTGTCGGCCGCATCATAGATATTCACGTCATGCCCATGCATCGCCAGACGATGCGCGCACGCCAGCCCGGCAGGGCCCGCACCAACAACGGCCACGCATTTTCCGGTAGACGGCGCACGTTCATAGGGATGGCTTTGTTTGGCCATCAGGGCATCGGTCGCGTGGCGTTGCAGGCGACCGATCTCAACCGGTTTGCCTTCGGCCAGTTCACGCACGCAGGCCTGTTCGCATAAATCCTCAGTCGGACAGACGCGGGCACACATGCCGCCTAAGATATTGCTGTCAAAGATGGTTTTCGCCGCAGCCTCGGGTGTGCCGGTACTGATCTGGCGGATGAACAAGGGGATGTCGATCCCGGTTGGGCAGGCGGTCACACAAGGCGCATCATGGCAGAAATAGCAGCGATCCGAGGCCACTGCGGCCTCATGCGCAGCATAGGGCGCGTGCAGGTCCGCGAAGTTTTCAGCAATTGTATCTGCTGGCAGACGCGCAGCGGCGATACCGGGGGTCATCTGGCTGTTCTGGCGGTCGGACATGGCTGCTTCCTGTCGTGGCTTGTCATCTATAGCCTGCCACAGTTTCATTTTTTATCAAATGGTAAATTTTTGGCAGTTTATGAATAATTGACGCAACGTTCGGTGGGAGATGCAGCACGGGTCAATCATCACAATGGCGAATGAAGTGTTAAGGCTCGCATTTATTGGAAAAACAGCCGTCGGCATCGCATCGGCAAAACGTCGGACTTGCGTCGGACCTTTGCCGTCGAAATGGGGGGCTTAAATACCTGCGCGGCTTAATGATGAACGCGCCGTTAAGGTTTTCGCGCATCAGGGACGAAGCCGCGATCAGACCCCTGAAGGATGGTTCCTACACCCTCAGGATGCTGCGCATGACATGGTCAAGGAACTGACCGGCCCCCGAAAACGGGTCATCGGTGCCCAGAACCGCCCGCACCTGCACATCGAAATCGGCGTAATGCTGGGTCAGCGCCCAGATGGAAAAGATCAGATGGTGCGGATCGACATCCGCGATCAGGCCCGCATCCGCCCACCCTTTGATAATCACCGCTTTTTCATCGACCATATCCTTCAGGTCGGTATGCAGGATGGCCTTGATCCGCGGCGCGCCTTGCAGGATTTCATTGGCAAACAGGCGACTTTCGCGGGGGTAATCCCGGCTCATCGCCAGTTTGCGTCTGGCATAGCCCATGATCTCTTCCACCGGGTCGCCATCGCCATCCAGCGCCTTGAGTGGATCAAGCCAGTTTTCCAGCAGCCGCTCCAGCAGGGCGGTGTGGATCGCCTCTTTGGAGGGGAAGTAATAGAGGAGGTTGGGTTTGGACAGCCCCGCCGCCTCTGCAATCTGATCCAGCGTCGATCCCCGGAACCCGAACTGCGAAAAAATCACCAGCCCTGCATCGAGAATGGCCATCCGATTGCGCTGCTGAATACGGGTTGGTGGTTTGGTCATGCAAATCTCTGCTCAAAATGTGGGCGACGTGACTGACGGCGAGGTGTTTGTGCTTTCTTTGGTTGCATCTGCCTATAAGTCGTGCGGAGAACTTGACTGATGCCACCCCTCTGTTAGCGTTGTTTTGACCGTTTGGTCAAACCCAGACTGCCCCAGCCACGAGGAGAGAGCCATGGCCGCCCCCGGAGAGAACCTGCGCATCAATGGTGAACGCCTGTGGGACAGCCTGATGGAGATGGCCAAGATCGGCCCCGGCGTGGCGGGCGGCAACAACCGCCAGACCCTGACGGACGAAGACAGCGAAGGCCGCCACCTGTTTCAGAAATGGTGCGAAGATGCGGGCTGCACCATGGGTGTGGACGAGATCGGCAATATGTTCGCCCGGCGCGAAGGGACCGACCCGGATGCGCTGCCTGTCTATGTTGGCTCACATCTGGATACGCAGCCCACAGGGGGCAAGTATGATGGGGTGCTGGGTGTGCTGGGCGGGCTGGAAATTATCCGCACACTGAACGACCTTGATATCAAGACCAAACACCCGATTGTCGTGACCAACTGGACGAATGAGGAGGGCACGCGGTATGCCCCGGCCATGCTTGCTTCGGGCGTTTTTGCAGGCAAGCATGAACTCGACTGGGCCTATGACCGCGTTGATGCCGATGGCAAACGGTTCGGGGATGAGTTGGAGCGCATCGGCTGGAAAGGCACCGAAAAGGTCGGTGACCGCAAGATGCACGCCTTTTTCGAACTACATATCGAGCAGGGGCCAATCCTTGAGGCAGAAAGCAAGGATATTGGCGTCGTCACCCACGGGCAGGGCCTGCGCTGGATTGAATGTACGGTGACGGGCAAGGAGAGCCACACCGGGTCTACCCCGATGCATATGCGCAAGAATGCCGGGCGTGGTTTGGCCCTGATCACCGAACTGGTGCATGAAATCGCAATGAAAAACCAGCCCAACGCGGTTGGCGCCATCGGCCATATCGACGTCTACCCCAACAGCCGCAACATCATCCCCGGCAAGGTGGTCTTCACCGTCGATATGCGCACGCATCTGTTGGACAAGCTGAACGCGATGGTGGCCGAACTGATGGAGCGGGCGCCGAAGCTGTGTGAGGATATTGGCGTGACGTTTGAGGCTGAAATCGTCGGCCAATTCGATCCGCCCGCCTTTGATGAAGGCTGTGTGGCGGCCGTGCGCAACGCGGCAGAGCGGTTGGGCTACAGCCACATGGATATCGTCTCGGGCGCTGGGCATGACGCCTGCTGGATCAACGACCTGTATCCAACATCTATGGTCATGTGTCCTTGTGTCGACGGCCTGAGCCACAACGAGGCCGAGGAGATCAGCCCCGAATGGGCGCGGGCGGGGACAGATGTGCTGTTCCACGCGGTGGTCGAGACGGCGGAGATTGTGGGGTGAAGGTCGCAACAAAAACCGACGCAGTCCTGGACTTGATCCGGGACCTCATGGGCAACTTCGCAAGAAGTCCCGGATCAAGTCCGGGACTGCGTTACATCTTTGTTAACCGCGATTGCGTCAATTCGAGGCATGGCTTTCTACACATACATTGCGGCATGCAAATCCAATACGGCGATCTACATCGGCGTGACTGGCGATCTCCTCAAACGCATGTCCGAACACAAGTTCGGGCTAGGCAGCACGCACACAGCAAAGTATCGCATTCGCAAATTGGTGTATTTCGAGACGCACGAAGCATTGCCCGATGCGATCTCGCGCGAAAAGAAACTCAAACGCTGGCGGCGCAACTGGAAAGACGCGCTGATCAACGAACAAAATCCGAACTGGTCCGACCTGATCATGGAGGTCTCGTTTCTCTGAGGTCCCGGATCACGTCCGGGACTACGTTGCACTAGGGAGAAACCAATGACCAAAGTCATCAAAAACGGCACCATCGTCACGCATGATTTGACCTACAAGGCCGACGTCCTGATCGACGGTGGCAAGATCGTTGAAATCGGTCCGGACCTGAAAGGCGACGAACAGCTCGACGCGACCGGCTGTTATGTCATGCCGGGTGGGATCGACCCGCATACCCATCTGGAAATGCCTTTCATGGGCACCTATTCCAGCGATGATTTCGAAAGCGGCACCCGCGCCGCCTTGTCCGGCGGCACCACGATGGTCGTCGATTTCGCCCTGCCCAGTCCCGGCCAGGGCCTGCATGACGCCCTGCAAATGTGGGACAACAAATCGGGCCGCGCCAATTGCGATTATTCCTTCCACATGGCTGTGACATGGTGGGGTGAGCAGGTGTTCAACGAGATGGAAAGCGTGATCAAGGATCGCGGCATCAACACCTTCAAGCATTTCATGGCCTATAAAGGCGCGCTGATGGTGAACGATGACGAGATGTATGCGTCCTTTTCGCGCCTTGCCTCGCTTGGGGGGATTGCGCTGGTCCATGCGGAAAATGGCGATGTAGTCGCCGAACTCTCTGCCAAGCTGCTGGCTGAGGGCAATACCGGCCCGGAGGCTCACGCCTATTCCCGCCCGCCCCAGGTCGAGGGCGAGGCGGCCAACCGCGCCATCATGATTGCCGACATGACCGGCGTGCCGCTTTATATCGTGCATGTGTCCTGTGAAGAGGCGCATGAGGCGATCCGGCGCGCCCGTCAGCAAGGCAAGCGCGTCTGGGGTGAGCCGTTGATTCAGCACCTGACGCTGGATGAATCTGAGTATTTCAACAAAGACTGGGACCACGCCGCGCGCCGCGTCATGTCACCCCCGTTCCGGAACAAGCAGCATCAGGATAGCCTCTGGGCCGGGTTGCAGGCCGGGTCATTGTCGGTCGTGGCGACGGATCACTGTGCCTTTACGACCGAACAGAAACGGTTTGGCGTGGGTGATTTCACGAAGATCCCGAACGGGACGGGCGGGCTTGAGGATCGGATGCCTATGCTCTGGACCCACGGTGTGAAAACGGGGCGGCTGACGATGAATGAATTTGTCGCCGTGACCTCAACCAATATCGCCAAGGTGCTGAATTGCTACCCCAGAAAGGGGGCGGTTCTGGTCGGGGCCGACGCCGATCTGGTGGTCTGGGACCCGGAGAAGTCAAAGACGATCACGGCAGGCAGCCAGCAATCGGCCATCGACTACAACGTGTTCGAAGGCAAAGAGGTCACGGGCCTGCCCCGGTTCACCCTGACGCGCGGCCATGTGGCCATCCATGACGGCGAAGTGCGCACACAGGAGGGCCACGGCGAGTTCGTGAAGCGCGAGGCAAATACGCCGACCAACAAGGCGCTGAGCACGTGGAAAGAACTGACCGCGCCACGGCCTGTGGAACGGACGGGTATCCCCGCGACGGGGGTGTGACGGATTGGGACCACTTGGGATAATTATAATCCTTGCCGCCGTCATATTGGTATTTGTCGGATTGGTATTGGGGATTGCCCATCTTACAGCGCGACTGGGTTACCCAAAGATTGGCTTGGCCTTGGTGATGCTCGGGGGGGCTTACCTCGTTTATTCTGCCGCGATGACGCTGATCGACTGCGCGGCAGTGCCCACTGTAGTTCCGCTGACAGGTGAGCTTTCTGGTGAGCTGTATGTGAGACACGCATGCGACGGGCAAGGTGGCTTTGCAAGCTATGTGTACGGGTTTGTCGCCGCGCCAAGTGGCGCGGTCATTCTGGCATTACTTGCATGGCGCCGTTGGAAAATGCTGCCCGTGTTCCCATCAATATGATGAAACCATGTCTGCCCCTACCCGTTTTGCAACTTCCGAGGATTTGATTGCCTATGCCAACTGTTGCTGAACTTGCCGTACAATCACTTGGTGCAGAGACACCCGACGCAGCACATGGTAGTCAAGTGATTGCCGCGCGTGCTCTCAATCTCACCTTCCAGACCAACGATGGCCCGGTTCATGCCCTCAAGGATGTGAACCTAGCGATCAACAAAGGCGATTTCGTCAGCTTCATCGGTCCCTCGGGCTGCGGCAAGACCACTTTCCTGCGGTGCATCGCGGGGCTCGAGGCTCCCACCGGGGGTGAGATCACCGTCAACGGCATGACCCCGGACAAGGCGCGGCGGGCGCGGGCCTATGGCTATGTGTTTCAGGCGGCGGGGCTTTATCCGTGGCGCACGATTGGCGGGAATATCAAGCTGCCGTTGGAGATTATGGGGTTTTCCAAGTCCGAGCAGGCGGACCGGGTCAAACGCGTGCTGGACCTTGTTGATCTGGCGGGGTTCGAGAAGAAGTTTCCGTGGCAACTTTCCGGCGGGATGCAGCAGCGCGCCTCGATAGCCCGCGCGCTGGCTTTTGACGCGGATATCCTGTTGATGGACGAACCCTTTGGCGCGCTGGACGAGATTGTGCGTGACCATCTGAATGAACAACTGCTCCAGTTGTGGGCGCGGACCGAAAAGACGATTGGCTTTGTGACCCATTCGATCCCCGAGGCGGTGTATCTGTCCACCAAGATTGTCGTCATGTCCCCGCGTCCGGGCCGGATCACCGACGTGATCGACAGCCCGCTGCCGAAAGAGCGACCTTTGGACATTCGGGACACGCCGGAATTCATCGAGATCGCGCATCGGGTACGTGATGGTCTGCGGGCGGGGCATGTGGATGACTAGGGGATGCCTCCGGCGGGGATATTTGGGCTCGGAAGAAGCCGGGGGTCCTGCGTGAAATCATTGCTGCCGATCCTGACCGTTATTGGTGCGATCCTGCTGTTTTGGGTCGTTGCCGTGGTGCCCATGAACATGCATCTGACAGCTGATCAAGCGCAACGGGACGGGTTGGTTGTGTCGCCAGAAACCCCGGCGGAACGGCAAACCTATTCGGGGCTTGGTCTGACCTTGAAGAATCCGTCGCTGATTGGTTTGACCTATGGGCTGGAACGTCCGCGCCTGCCGTCACCGCATCAGGTCGGGGCGGAAATGTGGGATACGATCTTTGCCAAGAAGATCACGTCGCGCCGGAGCCTCGTCTATCACGGCTGGGTCACCCTATCCGCCACGCTGCTGGGTTTCGCCATTGGCACGACGCTGGGCATCCTGCTGGCCGTCGGGATTGTCTATAGCAAGGCAATGGACATGAGCGTCATGCCTTGGGCCATCGCCAGCCAGACCATTCCCATTCTGGCACTCGCCCCGATGATCATCGTGATGCTGGGGGCGATTGGCATTCAGGGGTTGTTCCCGAAATCGGTGATCAGCGCCTATTTGAGTTTCTTTCCGGTCGTGGTCGGCATGGTCAAAGGGTTGCGCAGCCCCGATGCGATGCAGATGGATCTGCTGCGGACGTACAATGCCAGCTCCGCCCAGGGGTTCTGGAAACTGCGCCTGCCGGCCTCGGTGCCGTATCTCTTTGCATCGCTCAAGATCGGGATATCGGCGTCACTGGTGGGCGCCATTGTAGCTGAACTGCCCACGGGCGCGCGGGCCGGGTTTGGTGCGCGGATGCTGGTGGGGGATCAGTATGGGCAGCCGCTGGTGACTTGGGCGGCGCTTTTTGCGGCGGCAATCACGGCGGCTGCACTCGTGGGCCTCTTCAGCGCGATTGAACGCATGACTCTGCGCCGCATGGGGATGCAGGCAACATGACGGGCACGGCGATCATCGGGGCGCTGGCCGTCTGGGGCGCTGGTTGGTTCATCAACAGCCGGCTGGCCAACTCTGCCGCGGCCCAGACCCGTTTGGTCAAACTGCTCGTCCCCGCCATTTTCGGCCTGACGATCCTGATCATGTGGGAAATGCTGGTTCGGCTGCTCGAGGTCAGCCCGGTCATTCTGCCCCCGCCCACGGCCATCGCGGAACGGTTCGGGCAGGAACTGCCCCTGCTTTGGGCCGACTTCGAGCAGACCGTGATCAAGGGCGCGATGACCGGTTATGTCCTTGGCGCGCTTGCGGCGCTTGGTATCGCCATTCTTGCGGACAGGTCGGAATTCTGGATCAGGGGTGTTTTGCCGGTCGGCGGCTTCATGGCCGCCCTGCCGATTGTAGGCACGGCCCCGATTTTCGTAAAGTGGCTGGGCAGCGACTGGGAATCGAAGGCCGCCGTTGTTGGCGTCATGGTATTCTTCCCCATCTTCGTGAACGTTATCGCCGGCCTGCGCGACACATCGGCGATGCAGCGCGACCTGATGCGCACCTATGGGGCCGGATACTGGCCGACCCTGGTCAAGCTGCGCCTGCCCGCAGCCATGCCCTTCATCTTCAACGGGCTGAAGATCGCGACCACGCTTGCCCTGATCGGGGCTATTGTTGCTGAATTCTTTGGCTCACCCACCGTCGGTATGGGCTTTCGGATATCGACCTCGGTCGGTCAGCTTGCGCTAGATCTGGTCTGGGCCGAAATTGTGGTGGCGGCGATCGCCGGAAGCGCGTTCTATGGGGCCATGGCATGGATCGAAAGCCGGGTGACATTCTGGCACCCGTCACAACGGAAATAACCAAGCCCCGTAAAGTGGGCGCATAACTGACTTGGAGGTCAATATGAAAAGACTACTGATTGCCGCAGCACTTGCCGCAGGTCTGGGCGGGACAGCCCATGCGGACGGGCACGCCAATGACGTGACGCTGCAACTGCAATGGGTGACCCAATCCCAATTCGCGGGCTATTATGTGGCCCAGGATCAGGGGTTTTACGAAGAGGAAGGGCTGAATGTGACCATCCTGTCCGGTGGTCCCGACATCGCCCCACCTCAGGTGCTGGCCGGTGGCGGTGCCGATGTGATGCTGAACTGGATGCCCTCCGCGCTCGCCGCCCGTGAAAAGGGGCTGCCCGTGGTCAATATCGCCCAGCCGTTCAAGACATCGGGCCTGATGCTGACCTGCTGGAAGGACACGGGCATCGAAACGGTTGAGGATTTCCGGGGCAAGACCATCGGCGTCTGGTTCTTCGGCAACGAATACCCGTTCCTGAGCTGGATGAGCCAGGTCGGCATCCCGACCGACGGGGGCGAGGATGGCGTGACCGTGCTTAAGCAAGGCTTCAACGTCGATCCGCTGCTGCAGCGACAGGCCGACTGCATTTCGACCATGACTTATAATGAATATGGTCAGGTGTTGGATGCGGGCGTGTCCGAGGATGAACTGATCACCTTCAAATACGAGGATCAGGGCGTGGCCACCCTTGAGGACGGGATTTATGTGCTCGAGGAGAACCTCGAAGATCCCGTGTTCGTGGACAAGATGGTCCGCTTTGTGCGCGCATCGATGAAAGGCTGGAAATGGGCCGAGGAAAACCCCGAAGAAGCCGCGGGCATCGTTCTGGACAATGACGAAACCGGGGCGCAGTCAGAGGCTGCGCAGATCCGCATGATGGGCGAGATTGCCAAGCTGACGGCGGGGTCCAACGGGTCGCTTGACCCGGCGGATTTCCAACGGACCGTCGACACATTGCTGGCCGGCGGGTCAGACCCTGTGATCACGGCCCAGCCCGAAGGGGCGTGGACCAGCATGATCACCGATCAGGCGCTGAACTAAACGGACCAACGACGGTTTGGGCGGGCGCTGCGATATGCGGCGCCTGTCTGTCATTTGCGCGGCTTGTGTTTTCAATGACTTAGGGCCCGTCTCTTGAAAAAATGGCAGTAGTACTTACCTAATTACTATGCCCATTTTTATACAATCGCTTCCGCTCTCACTTTCCACTTTCTGGCGCTATCTGATCCTGATGCCGTTCCTGGCGATCGTTTCGATCATTTTCCATTTCGCCAGCATAATCCCTTTCGTCGGTTGGCTGGTACCGGGGATGATCAGCGTCTGGTTGACCGTGATGGGTCTGCGCTGTGCCCTTGCGGCCCGCGGCTATACCCAAGGTATCGACGGCGGAACGCTGTTGACGGTCTGTCTTTACTTCAGCGTTATTTTCCTCGGTGTCGGGATCATCCTTAATCTCTTCATGTCGGCGGTATTCTGGCTGGTACAGCAGGCGGGGCTGACGATTGACCCGCTCGGTCTGTTTGCCGGGCTATTCGGTGTTTCACCTTATTGGAGCGCGGCGCTCCTTGCAGTCCTTGCGCCGCTCGCATTCACCACCGCCGCCTTTGCTGTCCCCCTGACGGCTGCCGCTGCATCGACAGGCCCGGGCGGCTGGAATTACAAGGCATTTGCAGGTTGCGGCCAAGGCGTAATCGGGCTGATGATCGTCATGGCGGTTTGGCTGTTCAGTGGCCATATCTTCTCGATCTTTGGCGAAATCTGGACCGGCTTTGGCCTGATCGTCACCATGATATGGGCCATTGTCGAAGGTGAGAGCTTGCCATGGGACACGGACTTTGCCCCGTTCACGGCCTTGCGCGGCACGCTCATCATGGCCTGGGCATCCAGCTGGTATTTCGCGACCGCCGTGCTGACATGGGAACGTTACGCGCAGGTGCCGCAAGGCAAACCCGGCCATCAAGGGGAACAGAGCAATCTCACCACAAAGGATATCCGGGAGCTGCGCCGTGCCCGCATGCGCGGGAACAAATCAACGAGGTGATCACGGGCTATAAGTTGAGCAAAGCGTGAAACCCGTACGGGGCTTGTCCCGATACCTCATACAGATAAGGCTTCGGGTCTTCTTCCTGTTCAAAGAAGCGCGACCAAAGCCGCCGTTGCGATGACAATATTCGCGAGCAGGCACACCACGAATGACAGGGTGCGCGGACCACCTGCGATCTTGCCTACACCGGCGTAGTAGAATGCCCAGAATGCGATCCGAGCCGCCAGATAAACGCCTGCTGCAATGTTAATCACCACCGCTGCACTGCCCGCAATGATCGCCACCAGCAGAGCCGCCACGAAGGCTGGCAGGCTTTCGGCAGAGTTCTGATATGTGCGCAACGCCCGGAAGCTGAGTTTAGTATGATCGAATCGCAATGGCATTCCCGGCACCTGTTCTTCCTTCACAAAGGCGAGCGGTGCGGTCAGGAAGTTCTGGATCAATGTCATCAGTGAGAGGATGGCAAGCACCATCAAAGCGGGGCGATATGCCTCCAGATAAGGCAATGTGTCAAAGAGTGTGGTCATGTCAGGGCCTTTCGCGGTGAACTATTTGATCATCACCATGTCAGCAATCAAAATATGTTAAAGAACATATTTTAAACTGTGATATGCCTTTTTTCCGAATGCCAAAGGAACCGCGATCATGCCCTACACCGCCGCTCACAAGGCCGAAACCCGCAAGCGAATCGTCGAAACCGCCCGCATCCTGTTTAATCGCGAAGGCTTTTCGGAAGTGTCGATTGATCGGATCATGGACGAGGCCGGACTGACTCGTGGTGGCTTTTACAACCACTTTCGCAACAAGGATCAGCTTTATGCTGAAGCCGTTGCAAGCTTTCTGAACGGGCGCGGCAAGGCGTGGCGGGATGAAGCCGGGGTTGATCCGCAGAATGCCGATGCAGGCAGCGTCCGGGACATGATCGAAAGCTACCTGTCCTCCGCGCATCTGGGTGATCTTGATGGTCAATGCCCGATGATCGCATTGCCATCTGATACGGCCCGTGCATCAGACAAGGTGCGGGATGCCTATACCGAGTTGTTGCGCGCGATGGTCTGGCTCTTTGAACATAATGGTTCGGACAAAGGCTCGCAGCGGCAAAAAGCCTTGTCACTGGCGGCCACATGCGTTGGCGGCATGGTCTTGGCCCGCACGGTCGGGGACCCGGAATTGTCGGAAGAGGTCAGGACTGCCGCCCGCACCTCCGCCTTGGAAACTCTTGGTATGGCCTCATAGCATCTCGCGATAGGTCGGGATGATATCCCCATCCGCGGCAGTCGCCTCATACACCCCCCGGCAGATCGCCCGGCTCAGGCAGATCGCCGCAGCGGCCCCGATATCGCGCATGGCCTGGTGGTCAACGATGTCGCCCGTTCCTGTCGATGCGGCAAACACAAGGTCCCCGTCCAGTGGGGTGTGCGCCGGTACAATCGCGCGCGCCAGCCCGTCATGGGCCGTGACCGCCATGCGGTGGCATTGCGATTTGCTCAAGGGGGCATCGGTGGCGACAATCGCGATTGTTGTATTCGCAAACTGCCCGGTCGCGTGCATGAACATCGCCTTCTCCTTGCGGCTGGGTTGGGGTGTCACCAGCCCTGCGGCCGGGTCGGGGCCGATGCCGCCGAATTCGCCCTCCATCTCAAACGGGGCCGCCCAGAAATGCCGATCCCCCGGCGTTGTCACGCTGCCCAATGAATTCAAAGCCACCAGTGCGCCGACCGTGGTTCCGTCCGCCAAAACCATCGAGGCGGACCCCAATCCGCCCTTCTGCATCGCAGCCATGGCCCCGGTGCCTGCCCCGACAGAGCCCAAGGCAAATGTATCTTCCGCCGCGTCCAATGCGGCACGACCCAAGGCCCGATAGGGGTTCTCGTCCCAATCCTTGTCACCGCCATTGATCAGATCAAAGATAATAGCCCCCGGCACAATGGGGATATGCATGGACCCGACGGCATAGCCGCGCCCCATTGCGCGCAACCCATCCATCACACCGGAACAGGCATCCAGCCCAAAGGCCGATCCGCCTGACAGAACCAGCGCATCCACCGCCGCCACGGTCTTGTCCGGGGCCAACAAATCGGTCTCGCGCGTGCCCGGCGCCCCCCCCATCACATGCACACTCGCCACGAACGGTTTGTCGCCCACCAGCACCGTGCTGCCGGATTTCAACCCATCGTCCTGCGCATTCCCGACGCGGAGCCCGGCCACATCGGTGATCAGGTTCCGCGGTCCTTTAGATACAGCGCCCACCGTCCACCTCCATCGCCACGCCGGTGATCATGCTGGCCTCGTCCGAGCACAGGAAACAGGCCGCGTTCCCCATATCCTCCGGTGTCGAAAACCGGCCCAATGGAATAGTCGCCAGAAACTTCGCCCGCATCTCGGGCGTGTCCTCGCCCATGAACGACGCAAGCAACGGCGTCTCCCCCGCCACCGGGTTCAGCGCGTTGACGCGGACGCCATGCGGGGCCAGTTCCACCGCCATCGCCTTGGTCGCCGTGATCATCCAACCTTTGGAGGCATTGTACCAGTTCAGTCGAGGGCGCGGCGACACTCCGGCGGTGGATGCGATATTCAGGATCGCCCCCGCCTCGCGTTCCTTGAAATGAGGCACAAAGGCGCGCGCCATCAGGTAGACCGATTTCATGTTCACATTGAAAACCCTGTCAAAATCCGCCTCACTGATATCCTCCATCGGGCTGGGCAGATGCGTGACACCAGCGTTGTTCACCAGAATATCCAGCGGCCCGGAACCCAGCACAGTCTTGGCCAGATAGTTGACCGAGGCGCCGTCGGACACATCGCAGGTCAGGGCGCGCCCGCCGATTTCATCCGCCACATGCTGTGCGCCATCGGCGTTGATATCGGCGATAATCACCTGCGCGCCTTCGGCAGCAAATTTGCGGGCGATGCCCGCGCCAAAGCCTGATCCGCCCCCTGTGACGATTGCCGTCTTTTCGTTCAACCTCATTGTCCCGTCCCCGCTTTCCGTCCGACCCGATAAGTGTAGAACAACGCCGCCAAAAGGCCCAGCAGACCACCGGCATAGCTGCCCTCATGCATCGCCCCCGCCCGCAGGAACGCAACCCGGCCGGTCACACCGGGCGGTAGATTGAATTGCGCGGCAAGCTCCGGCGTTGCGATCAGGGTCAGCAGGCCAAGCGTTGTGATCGCACAAATGGCCGAGATCCCGATGACCAGCCCGATCGCGCGCATCCCGGTCCGAAAGTACCGGGCATTGCCCTGAATGCGCAGCCCAAGCGCCATCACCGGCACCCCGATCACCAAGCCCATCCACCAACTGGCTGCCGCGCCGACCACGGCTGCACCTAGCCGGTTGTGCAGATCCGCAGGGATGCCGAATTGCGGGAACTTCAGCACGTGAAAATACTCCGGCGCAACCGCATAGCTGATCTGATTATGCATGGCCCCGTAAAGCCCCGCCGCCAGACAGGCAATGACGATCATGAGGGGAAACAAAACCCATTTCAACGCGACTCACCCATGCCAGGCTGCGACAGTCTTGAGCGTTGAAAACCCGTAAAGCGCCTCGAACCCTTTTTCGCGCCCATGCCCCGATTTGCCGACGCCGCCAAAAGGCAGTTCCACACCACCTCCGGCCCCGTAATTATTGATGAACACCTGCCCCGACCGCAGCGCCTTCGCCAGTCGCATCTGGCGTCCGCCATCGCGGGTCCAGATGGATGCAACCAGCCCGTAGTCTGTGCCATTCGCAATGCGCAGCGCCTCAGCCTCATCCTCGAACGGAATGATGATCTGCACCGGGCCAAAGATTTCGTCGCGCGCCAGCACATGATCCGGCGGGACATCCGCAAACAGGGTCGGGCGCACATAATGCCCCGGCGCATCTGTAACGATCTGTCCTTCTGCGGCGATGGTCAGGTCAGCGCCCCGCGCCAGAAACCCCTCCACAATCTCCTTCTGCCGGGCCGATATCAGCGGGCCGACATTCAAGTCGTCCATCGCCGGGCCAACCTTCAGATCGCGATAGGCGGCGGCCATCCGATCCCGCACCTGATCATACACACCGCGCTGCACCAAAATCCGGCTCGACGCCGAACAGGTCTGCCCCGCATTCTGGATGCCCGCATTCACCAGAAACGGCAGCGCTCGGTCCAGATCGGCATCGTCAAACACCAGTTGCGGGGATTTGCCCCCCAATTCCAGCGTGACCGGGATCACATTGCGCGCAGCCGCCGCCTGTATCGCCTCCCCCGTGCGGACCGACCCTGTAAACGACATATGCTGCACCCCGGGATGCGCGGCCAGCGCCGCCCCGGCCTCAGCCCCTAGCCCGGTCACGACATTCAGCGCACCGGCAGGCAGCCCCGCCTGCATTGCCAGCGCGGCAAAGGCCAGTGCCGTCAGACACGCATCCTCTGCCGGCTTCAGCACGCAGGCATTGCCCATCGCCAGCGCGGCCCCGACCGACCGGCCAATGATCTGCATCGGATAGTTCCACGGAATGATATGGCCCGTCACCCCATGTGGCTCGCGCAGCGTATAGACGGTGTAGCCGTCCAGATACGGGATCGTCTCGCCCGTGATCTTGTCCGCCGCCCCGCCATAAAACTCCATATATCGAGCCAGCGCCACCACATCCGCCAGGGCTTGCGTCAGCGGCTTGCCCACATCCATCGCTTCCAGCTTCGCCAGCGCCTCGCGATGGTTCAGCACCAGAATACCCAGCCGGGTCAGGATGCGGCCACGCTCCAACGCGGTCATCCGGCCCCAATCCCCATCGCGGGCCTTTTGCGCCGCCGCAACAGCCGCATCAACGTCATCAGCGGTGCCGCGCGCGATGGTGGTGAGCAATTCACCGTCAGACGGGTTCGTGACTTGGATCGGGGCATGTCCCCGAATCCAAGCCCCCGCGATCAGATGCGAGGCTTCGGGAATATCAAACTGTTTCAACGGCATGGGACAACTCCGGCAGTTTCGGTGCAGCGGCAATCAGGGTCTGCGTGTAGGGGTGCTGCGGAGTGGTGAACACCTTTTCCGTCTCACCCTGCTCCACGATCTTGCCTGCCTGCATCACCATGACCCGGTCCGTGACGGTGCGCACGACAGACAGATCATGGCTGATGAACAGATACGCCAGCGGGCGCTTGCGGCAAAGATCGGCAATCAGGTCCAGCACCTGCGCCCGGACAGAGACATCCAAAGCCGACACCGCCTCATCAAAGATGATCAGTTCCGGCTCAATAATCAGGGCACGCGCAATCGCGATCCGCTGGCGCTGACCCCCGGAAAATTCGTGGATGTACTTGCCCGCATCACCCGGCGACAACCCGACATCGCCAAGCGCCTTGGCAATCGCTGCCGCCCGCGCATTGCCTTGGGGCGGATCATCCAGCAGATGAAACGGCTCGGTGATCAGCCGGTCCACCCGGTGACGCGGGTTGAAGCTGCTGTAAGGGTCCTGAAACACAACCTGCATCCGACGCCGCACAGCAAGGTTCGGGCGATGATGGGTAAAGACCGGTTCGCCATCCAGTCGGATTTCCCCGCCCTGCACCTCCTCAAGCCCCAGAATCGCGCGCGTCACGGTGGATTTCCCACACCCACTTTCGCCCACCAGCCCAACACGCTCGCCATGGTCCATCTGAAAACTCACATCGTCCAGCGCCCTGACCATCGGGCGCGGACCAAACAGGGCTTTCCGGCGCGCTGGATAATCACGCACAACATTGCGCACCGACAAAAGCTGCCCGACACCCCCGCGTTCCGGCAGTTGGACAGCATGGCCAGACGCCGCAAACAAGGCCCGCGTATAGGGATGCTGCATATTGGTCAGCAACTCCGCCGTCGGCGCGGCCTCGACCACGCGGCCCTTCTGCATGACCACGATATGATCGGCGACATCGGCCACCACGGCCAGATCATGGGTGATCAGCAAAAGCCCCATATCGAATTCACGCACGAGGTCTTGCAGCAGGTCCAGAATGCGCGCCTGCGTGGTCACATCCAGCGCAGTTGTCGGTTCATCCGCGATCAGCAGCTTAGGGCGCAGCGCAATCGCCATCGCGATCACGACGCGCTGGCGTTGCCCGCCTGACAACTCATGCGGATACCGCGTCGGGGCAACCTTCAGCCCGACCCGTTCCAGCATCGCCGCCGCGCGCTGATGCGCTTCGGCTTTCGTGGTCTTTTCATGGATCAGGATCGTCTCCGCTACCTGCGCGCCAATCGTCTGCACCGGGTTCAGTGCCGTCATCGGCTCCTGAAACACCATCCCCATCGCATTGCCGCGCATCTGGCACAGGTCCGGCTCTGCCGTTTGCAGGATGTCCACACCATCAAGCAGGATTTGCCCCCCTGCCACCGCCCCGCGCGGCAGCAGCCCCATGACCGACAGCGCTGTCATGGATTTGCCCGATCCGCTTTCGCCCGTGATCGCGACAATCTCGCCATGCTGCATCGACAGGTTCACATCCTGCAGGATCTCCGTCTGACCAATCCGCAGCGACAGGCCATTGATCGCCAGAATGCTCATACCCGCGCCACCCTGATCCGCGGGTCCAGCCAATCGCGCAACCCGTCCCCCAGCAGGTTCAGCCCCAGCACCATCAAGAGGATCGCAAAGCCTGGCACCAGCGCGGTATGTGGCGCGATGCTGACCAGCGTCTGCGCATCCGCCAGCATCCGGCCCCAACTCGCCGTTGGCGGCTGCGCACCCAGCCCGATATAGGACAGCGCCGCCTCGGCCAATATCCCCAGCGAAAACTGGATCGTCCCCTGCACGATCATCAGATTAGTGATGTTGGGCAGGATATGTTCGACCGAAATCCGCGCCGCCGACTTGCCGCAGACACGGGCGGCCAGAATGAAATCCCGCTCCCAGAGCGGCAGGGCTGCCCCCCGCGTCAGCCGGGCAAAAACCGGAATGTTGAAAATGCCGATGGCGATAATCGCATTCACCGCCGACGCCCCAAACACCGCCGTGATCAGGATCGCGATCACCAACGACGGAAACGCGAACACCAGATCATTGCCGCGCATGATCAGCTCATCCAGCAGCGATCCGCGCCGTGCCGCGGCCAGCAGCCCCAACGGAATACCAATCGCCATCCCGATGCCCACGGCAACCAGCGCCACCGCAATCGACGTGCGCGCACCCATCATGATCATCGACAGGATATCGCGCCCGAAATGATCGGTCCCCAGCAGATTTGCCCCGCCCGGGCCTTGCAGCTTGTTCGGAATGTCCAGCGCCTCGATATCGTAGGGCGTCCACAGAAACGACACCGCCGCGAGCGCCAGAAAAACCACAGTCAGCGCGATACCGATGATCAGGTTCCGGCTCATGCCCGCGCCCTCAGTCGAGGGTCAACAGCGGCATAGGCCAGATCGACCGCGAAATTCACCACAATCACGGTAAAGACCAGCAGCATCACCACGCTTTCCACCACGATCAGGTCGCGGGCGCTGATGGATTGGAAAATCAAGCGACCCAGCCCGGGCAGGAAAAACACCTGTTCAATGATGATCCCACCGGCCAGCAGAAACGAAAACTGCAACCCGATGATCGTCAGCACCGGGATCAGCGCGTTGCGCACGGCATGACGCCACAGGGCCTGCCTGCGGCTCAACCCCTTCGCACGGGCGGTGCGGATAAAATCCTCGCCCAGCATGTCCAAAAGCGATGACCGCATGACACGCGCAAGGATCGCGGCCTGCGGCAGGGCCAGCGCAATGGCAGGCAGCGTCAGCGCCTTGATCGCCTGCAACGGATCACCCCACCCCGGAAAGCCCCCTGCACTGAACCAGCGCAGATTGATCGCGAAGATCAGCACAAGGATCATCGCGAACCAGAAATTCGGGATCGCCACGCCCAGTTGCGTCGCCCCCATGATCGTGATGTCACCAGGGCCACCGCGCCGGCTGGCGGCATAAATACCGGCGGGAAAGGCGATGAGGGTCGACAGGATCAGCGCATAGATCGCCAGCGGCAGCGACACCCAGATGCGATCCGCGATCAGGTCAGCCACCGGTGTCTTGTAGGTCCAGCTTTGCCCGAAATCCCCGCGCAACAGCCCCGTCACCCAGTCGAAATACCGGGTGACCACAGACTGATCGAGGCCCATTTCCGCCCGCAAGGCCGCAATCGTATCGGGCCTTGCATTCACCCCCAGCATGAAGGCGGCGGGATCGCCCGGGATCACCTCGATCACCGCAAAGATTACCAAAGACGCCACAAAAAGGCTGATGATCAGCGATGTCAGACGGCCAAGGGCATAGCGGATCATTGTGATGAAATGCAGAGCATCTAAGACGTCACGCCCGGTCGACAGACCGGGCATCGGTCGCCATTTCGTGCCATTGGTCCGAGCGACAATGGCGACACCTCCCCCTGGAGGGCGATTTTGCAACGTATCAACAGACACATCGTTTCGCCTGTTGCGATGCCGTTCGAATTCAACATGTTACAAACGCCCTCCAGGTCGGGCGATGCCCTCGTTTCTCTATGGGAATGTTGCTATTCAGACCAACTCACCCCGGTCAGATCAACCGCCGCCGTCGGCTGGTTCACCCACAAGCCCTGCACACCCACCTTGGCCACCGTCGCCACCGCCAGCTCGAACAGATACCCGTTCACGTAATCCTCCGAAATGATCGTCTGCGCCCGGGCCAGCAACGCACTCCGCCCCGCCGGGTCGGTGGTCGCGTTCAGCTCTTCCATCAGCGCCTGAAATTCCGGGTTGTCATACTGGAAATAGTAGTCCGGATTGGCATAGATCCCGATATCCATCGGCTCGGTATGGCTGACGATGCTCAAGCCGAAATCCTTGTTTGTGAAAACCTCCTCGATCCACTGCGCCCATTCGAGGTTCGTGATCTCGGTCTCGATCCCCACCTCGCGCAGCTGGGCCGCGATAATCTCTCCCCCGCGGCGGGCATAGGAGGGCGGCGGCAACTTCAGCGTGGTAGTAAAACCATCGGCCAAGCCCGCCTCGGCCAGCAATGCCCGCGCGCGATCCGGATCATGCGGCGAATTGGCCAGCAGATCGACATAATCGGGATGATGCGGTGCGAAATGGGTACCGATCGGCGTACCAAGGCCAAACATCGCCCCGTCAATGATCGCCTGCCGGTCAATGGCATGGGCCACAGCCTGCCGGACCAGCACATTGTCAAACGGCGGCATCTTGTTGTTGGTCGACAGGATCGTCTCGCCCTCGGTATTGCCGACCAGCACCTGGAACCTTGGATCAGCCTCGAACTGCGGCAGGTTCTCTGGCGCTGGGAAGCCGATGAATGCATCCACATCCTCGGCCATCACAGCAGCAAAGGCAGCGGTCGGATCGCTGATGAAGCGGAAGGTCGCAGTTTCCAGTGCCGGTGCGGGACCCCAGTAGTCGGCATTGCGCGTCAGCTCGATCCGGTCACCCTGCACCCAATCGGTGAATGTGAATGGACCCGTGCCAATCGGATTGCTCGCGATGTTCTCGATGCTTTCGGGCGCCACAATCACCGCATCCCCCCACGCCATGTTGAACAGAAAATTCCCGTTCGGTTGGTCCAGCGTCACCTGCACGGTCAGCGGGTCCACTACGGTCACATCCGCAATCCCAGCAAACAGACCCTTCTGCGCGTTGGTGCTATCCTCGGCCCGGGCGCGATCAAGGCTGAACTTCACATCCTCCGCATCCATCGCCGTGCCGTCATGAAACGTCACCCCGGCAGCCAGGTTGAAGGTATAGACCAGCCCGTCATCCGAGATATCCCAGCTTTGCGCCAGCCCCCGGATAATCGCGCCATCAGCATCAAACCGGGTCAGCCCTTCAAACACATTGGCATAAAGCACACTATCAATCGCCTGCGCGGCCCCGCCCGTGGGGTCAAGGTTCGGCGGCTCCAACTGAATGGCCACGGTGATGCTGTCCTGCGCCAGCGCGGTCGTGGCCCAAAGACCGATAACAGCCGAAGCGGCAAAGCGTTTGAAATGATACATGATATCCCCCTGTTGTCGGGATGAGTGTTGACCTAACGTCTGGGCAAATCAAGTCCTGCGACAGGCGGAGTAGGCGTTGTTAGCGATCAGCAAGGCGTTACTACGTTTTGAGGCCCTTCAGCGGATTGTCAGCCCTGTATTCACGCTTTCGCCTCCGAGCTGCTTAACCTAAGCTCATCTGAAGGCGAGGCATTGCTCAACCTAGCGTGGAACTCAATCGGATGATCACCAGTCACATGCATGTCAAAGCACCGGGCTTCCGGCGACATATTAAAGATGATGAATTGGTAAATGACTTCATGTCAGGGTTTTCACTTGCCGAAGCCATTAAGTCTGAACTCAAGGAACATGGATACGATCGACTTGAAATCGTCGGCGAAGACTACGGCTGGCTCGTTGTAGCATTTCATCGTTCATCGGGTGTTGAGTTTGGCGTAACACTCTCTTCACTCGCCGAGCCCGAGGACGACAGAGATGCGGTCATGGAAGTTATGATCGCCATTCAGCCGCAGAAGCGAACGAAAGGCATGCTTTGGTGGAAGAAAGACATTGGAAGTGAGGTTGGGGAGTTCTCCGAAACCGTTTTCGATTTCCTGCGAAATACGCCCGGCGTAGACGTTCTCGAAGAATTTGCAGATATCGCTTAGTGTGGCGTGACGACTTTTCTTATTTTGAAGAAAATGGTCAGCTATTGATGGGATGGCAGTAGCCCGCTGGAACCTTCACCCAATCCTTAACGCGCCTTAACAAACCCCACCGCGCGCACCCTTAACCCCACCAAACGCTGCAAAAAGGTCCGACGTTTTGCCGACGCAGATCCGACGCGATGCCGACCGGCCATTTCCCAGCAAAATAAGGCGTTAACCCACGATTCGCTGCAAATGGCGAAAACCACCGTACGGTGGGGGGTCACGCAACGCCCTGGGGTGACCGCTTCAGCCTGACCCCGGCGGCCTGCATGGCGGTTGCTGCGATGTCCACCGCCGTCAGCCCGGCATCGGCATACATCGCTGCCGGTGAGGCCTGATCGATGTACCGGTCCGGCAGTGTCATCGTTCTGATCTGGCACCGCCCGTCCAGTAGCCCGTCATTGGCGAGATCATGCAGCACCATGGCGCCGAACCCGCCGCGCGCGCCCTGCTCGACTGTCACCAGCGCCTTGTGATTGCGCAACAACTGCCGGATCAAATCGCGGTCCAGCGGCTTGGCAAAGCGTGCATCGGCAATCGTCACTGACACGCCCTGACCCGCCATCGCGTCAGCCGCCTTGTGGCATTCCGCCAGATGCGCACCAAAGGAAAGCAAAGCGATATCAGTGCCTTCGCGTACCACACGGCCCTTGCCGATAGCGATGATCTCGCCCCGTTCGGGCAGGTCTACTCCGACCCCCTCGCCCCGCGGATAGCGGAAAGCAATTGGTCCTGCATCATGCGCAGCGGCTGTACGAACCATATGCATCAGTTCCAATTCATCCCCGGCGGCCATCACCACCATATTGGGCAGAGCCGCCATATAGCCGATGTCGAACGCGCCCGCATGGGTCGGACCATCGGCGCCCACAAGGCCAGCGCGGTCGATCGCGAAACGAACCGGTAAGTTTTGCAGGGCAACATCATGCACAACCTGGTCATAGCCGCGTTGTAGGAAGGTCGAGTAAATGGCGCAAAACGGTTTCAACCCTGATGCGGCCATACCCGCGCTGAATGTAACACCGTGCTGTTCGGCGATGCCCACATCAAACACACGGTTCGGAAACCGCTCACCCATGATGTTGACCCCGGTGCCTGACGGCATGGCCGCCGTGACGGCGACGACTTTCGGGTCAAGCTCGGCCTCTTTCGTCAGCGCCGATCCGAACACCTTGGTATAGGCGGGCGTGTTGGATTTTCCCTTGGCTTGCGCGCCGGTGGCCACATCGAATTCTGACACACCGTGCCCGCAATCGGCACTCCCCTCTGCAGGGGCGTAACCCTTTCCTTTTGTTGTGCAAACATGGATCAGGACGGGGCCTGTCGCCCGTGTTTTTGCCGCCCGCAAGACTGGCAAAAGCTGTGACATATCATGTCCGTCAATCGGGCCGATATAGCTGAACCCCAGCTCCTCGAACAGCGTGCCGGACCCGCCTGTCTGCACCCCTGTCACCAGCTGCCGTGCGCGGCGGGCGTGGTCGCGCAGGGGGCCGGGCAAGGCCGCTTCGAACCCTTCGGCCATCTTGTGCAGCTCGCCCATGGGCGAGGCATAGAGGCTGGACAAATACTTCGACATCGCCCCCACGGGCGGTGCAATCGACATTTCGTTGTCGTTGAGGATCACAAACAGCCGGCGCCCCTCGTGCCCGGCATTGTTCATTGCCTCATAGGCCATGCCTGCGCTGATCGACCCGTCACCGATCACGGCAATCGCATCACCCGTCGGCTGACCCATATCGCGACCGACGGTAAAGCCCAAAGCAGCGGAAATGGATGTGCTGGAATGGGCCGCACCGAACGGGTCGTATTCGCTTTCGGCACGCTTGGTAAAGCCTGACAGCCCACCCTCTTGCCGCAACGTGCGGATCCGGTCACGCCGCCCGGTCAGTACCTTGTGCGGATAGCATTGGTGGCTGACATCCCAGATCAGCTTGTCCCGGGGCGTGTCGAAAACCGCATGAATGGCAACGGTCAGTTCCACCACACCCAGCGATGACCCCAGATGCCCGCCGGTCTGGGACACGGCCGAAATCACCTCGGCCCGCAGGTCATCGGCGAGGTTCGCTAGCGCCGTGTCATTCAGCCGTCGCAGATCAGCAGGGCCGGCAACACTGTCAAGAAACGGGGTATCGGGGCGATCGGTCATAGCGTTACCTCTTGAGGTATAAAAAGGCGCCGCAAGGGGTTTGCCCCGCTTGCGACGCCAGTCTCCTGTAGCCAACAGGAAGGGAACGGGGCGCAATGCCCCAAGACGAACCAGCCAGGGAGGGAGGTTCGACGGCGAAGAGGCGGGCGGCAGCGTCGCGCGCCGCCCGCCCCAAGGTGGTCAGAGTGTCTGCACCAGAGGTGCATCAACCGTGAGTGACGACCGGATAATCGGATCAGGTGTGTCCCGGCTTTCGGCGGGCAAGGCCCGACCAATGAGCGCGATGACCGCGATGATCAGCCATACCGCCAGGATGAAGGCCGCAGCATAACCTGCCCCTTTGAGCATCAAGAGCGTGATATCGGCGGTCAGCCTGCTCTTTTCGTTCAGGTTAAGGATGTTATCGTTTTTCATCATCTCTCTCCTTAATCCAGCGGGGCGTAGCCGTGGTCTTGCGCCCAGACGAACCAGTTATCGACAACTGTTCCGGTCAGCAGGATGCCGATACCACCTGTCAGGGTCGTCAGAACCGCAAACCACCAGGCCCAGCGGTGGATACCTTCCATCGTGGCGTTAAAGCCCATGGTCCAGCGCCAGAACAGGGCGGCCCGTTCCGTGGCCGTACCCCGATCCACGATCTGTTCGATCTCGCGCTCACCGCCAAAGCGGCTGACGGCAAGAATCGTGGCACCATGCATCGCGAACAGCAACGCGGATCCATAGAGGAATACGATGCTCAGCGCGTGGAACGGATTGTAGAACAGGTTGCCATAGGTGATCGAGAACAGGTTGGTCCAATCCAGATGGCTGAAGACGCCGTAAGGCACCATTTCAGACCAGTCGCCCATCAGGATCGGCCGGAACAGGCCCAGCACGAGGAACAGCCAGATGGCCGACGCGAAGGCCCAAGCCACATGTTTGCCCATGCCCAATGCTTCGGCCCGCAGATAGGTCCGGACCCACCAGGTCAGCACTGAAACAAGCAGGAAGAACGAGGCGATCATGAAATAGCCGCCGTCATCCATAGGTGGCATGCCCAGACCATAGCCGGGCGATGGCGGATCCAGCGATAGCCAGAACAGATCCCGCAGGAAAATCGCCGGGTTGTAATCGGCCTGCGCCCAGAAAGACATGCCGACCATGACAAACCAGATCAGACCGGTCGCCAGCGAGATGACCCCGAAGGACCCAAGGTAGAGCGGTCCAAGCTGGGCGTTGCCGAACCAGCCGGCCAGCTTGGAGAACCGGCCTTTGCCGATCCGCTCTGACGCGGGGTTGGTGTCAGCGGGGTTGATCCCCAGTTCGGGCGGTCCCTGAACCTGAACCTGGGTGAAGATGTTTTGATATTCAGCCATTGTTCATGTCCTCCTACAGATCCCGCCACCAGGGCAGTTCGTAATACCAATCCCACCAGACGATCCATTCCTCGAACCAGATGGTGCCCGAGATTACGATGCAGATCGCACTCCAGAAGCCAGCATTCAGCGCCAGGAACAGGCCCAGCCGGTGGATGCCCAATGGCCCGATGGAATAGCCGATCAGATCGCGAAAATAGGTGTCTTCGTGGTCAGGCGAAGCGATTTCCTTGCCCTTGCCAGGGTTGACCGCGGACAGCACAAGTGAGCCATGAAGCGCCAGCGCCAGACAGGTGGTAAAGAAGAAGGTGATCGCCACCATATGGGCAGGATTGTAGTGGAAGTTGCCATAGGCGTAGCCCACATTGTTCACCCAATCGAGGTGGCTGAAGATACCATAAGGGAAGCCGTGCCCCCACGCGCCCAGCAGGACCGGGCGGATCACCACCAGCGTGACATAAGCAAAGATGGCAACCCCGAACGCGAACGGCACATGGTAGCCGATGCCGAGTTTGCGGCAAATCTCGACTTCGCGCATCATCCAGCTGACAAAGGCACCGATGGCGCAGATCGTGATAATCTGCCACAGCCCGCCTTCCAGTAGCGGCGCTGCACCCAGGCCGTATTCCAAAGGCGGCGGATCAATCGAGATCAGCCAGGGGTTCCATGTGGGGCCTTGGCTGGCCCCGTAAAAGATCAAGATCGTGCCTAGGACGGCAAAAAAGAACGTCGTGACCCCGAAGAAGCCAACGTAAAATGGCCCCACCCAAAAGTCGAACAGATCACCGCCTACCAATGTCCCGCCACGGACCCGGTATTTTCTTTCGAAGCTGAGCTGCGCCATCTTCCTACTCCATTCATGGACAGGCCCTGCGTCCCCGTTCGGGCGCGCCCTGTCATCGTCAATGTCGGTGTTTGCTACGGGCAGAACGCGTGGCCCTGCCCGTAGCTATCTTGTGCGGCGAAGCCGGTTACTGCGCGCCAAAGGCGAGCTGGAACCAGTTTGTCGCTGGGTTGCTCAGCAGGACGAGGTGAATCATCGCTGCGAGCAGGAACAGGAATACGCCCTGAGCCACGAAGACGCGGCGCGGGTCGAATACCAGCCAGATCTTGTAGAACTGTGCCATGTGCTATTCCTTTCCTACCAGCTGAACCAAGGAAGCTTGATGTACGTCAGAAAATGAGCAATCAGGGCGACGATCGTGAAGATCGCAAACCCGCTCATATAAACTGAGTGCAGCTCCTGGGCCTGCTCGTCAGTAAGACCTGTGAAAGACAGGTCTGATTTGTCAGCCATGTTTTGTCTCCAAAATTGGGGTCTGACGCCGCGCACCCCCCGCGGCCGGGTTACGACAGAAGCTCTTCCTCTGCCCCAATCCACCATCCCGGGGGGGAATGATGAACCTGTGAATGCCCATCGCTGGGCAAATGTCTTGCCGTATCTTCATGCGTTGAAGATATGCGGCGTAATGATCCGGGCCTGTGTCCAGGCCTTGGCCAGCGGTCCCTTTTCAGGCAGTTCCATCCGGCGGGCTGCCGACAGCCCCCAGGTCAGAAATGCCAAAGGCAGGGTCGCCAGAAAGATCAGCGTGAAATAGGCATAGTATTCGCGTTTCGGGGGTGCGGTTCGGCTCCGAAGCACCAGTGCATCTGTTGTGAAATCAGTCATTTGCGTCCTCCCGAGGATGATTGCAGGGTCTCGACGGTTTCCAGAACAACCCGGTCGGCTCCGGCGTCGAGGGCCGCGCGTTCGGCTGCGTCCCGCAGCGTTTTGGCGGCAGAAATACGTGTCAGGATCGGATGGGTCGCCACGATCTCATCCAGCTTGGCCTGCGCGTCGGCATCCCAAGGGAAATCGCGGCGCAGCGGTGTCAGGGTGGCGTCGGTTGCATCCATATCGGTGGCCAGCGGCAGGATATGGAACAGCGCATCGAACAGGCCATTGCAGACCTCTTGCAGCAGGTAAGTCGCCCCTGCATAGCCCATGAACGGCGTGCCCGTAGCGCGCCGGATCGCGGCACCGGGGAAGCTGGCGGGGATAAACACCGGCGATGGGCCATGTCCCGCCTTCATCTCGGCCATGTACATTTTTTCGTTGATCGACCCCAGCACGATGAGCGGGCGTTTAGTGTGGATCAGGCTGCGCACTTCGTCATTGTTGGTCTTCTTGCCACGGCAGCGGGCCACGGCGAAGGCGCAGGGGAAACCCAGGTCACCTTCAAGGAAATGACGCACGCCTCGGGCATAGGTTTCGTTCGCGACGATCCCAAACTCCGCAGTCGCAAAGAAGTCCTGCGTGACCGAACGCCACAAATCCCAAACGGGTTTGATGGTCGAATGCTTCTCACGTTCGATGAACGGCTCCGGGTCGAGACCCGTCAACTCACCCAGTTTACGCAGGAATTTTGTGGTTGAGTCGATCCCAAACGGCGCTTGCAGGTAGGGCTTGCCCAGAACCTCGCAAAGCCCGCGCCCGAATTCGCGATACATTGTGATATTCACATCCGCATTCACCAGATTGCGCATCTCAGCCACATGAGCGCCCAGGGGCATCACCATGTTGACCTCGGCCCCGATCCCTTCGACCAGACGCCGGATTTCGGCCAGATCGGACGGCATGTTGAAGGCGCCATACATCGGCCCAAGAATGTTCACGCGCGGCTTGGCGTCTTCCTCGCGCTTCTTCTCGGGTGGCATGCGCCCCTTGGTCATACCGAATTCGGTGAAGATCCAGGTCATGGCCCGGTCCGCGCATTCCCACTGATCCTCATCAATGGTGCGTGGCAGGAACCGCTGGATATTGGTGCCTTGCGGGGTGACACCGCCGCCGATCATCTCCGCGATTGATCCGGTCACAACGACTGCGGGCAGTGCGGGATCAAGCACTCCCCAAGCGCGCTTCATCGCCTCTTCGGTGCCTTCGCCCATTTCGCTTTCGCCAAGGCCGGTGACGACGATGGGCAGTTCATGCGGAGGCAGGCCATCGGTGTAGTGCAGAACGGAGGTCACGGGCAGGTTTTCGCAACCTACGGGGCCGTCGATCACAACTTGCAGGCCCTTGACGGCGCAGAATGCATAGACTGCACCCCAGTAGCCCCCGGCACGATCATGATCGGTGACTAACATGGCGCGCCTCCTTGCGGGGCCGCAAAATCTTCATGACGAAGATTTTGCCCGACAGAAGAATTTTGGAGAAAATTCTTCATATCATTTGCTCCGCTTTCGCGGCCCGCGCCATCTTGTCGAGTTTCTTTTGATGCTGCGCACGGAAGTCCGGCCGCAGGTTCGGCGACCCCTCCCAGACACCTGCGGTGTCCCCATTGCCGACGCCTTCGAAAAAAGCGCGCATCGCGTCCATCTTTTCTTTCCCGGCAATTGCCGCATTCACGACCTGAGCCAGCGAGCCCGCACCCGCTGGCCCCATGAGTGGCCGTGCAGAAATCAGGTTGGTGAAGTAAAGCGCCGGAATGCCGTGTTCCTTGGCGTGCTGCACAACGGGTGTTGTGCCAATGGCAAGGTCTGGTTTGATCGCGTCAACAGCGGCCAAATCATCCTCGAGCGAAGCGCGATAGGTCACTTTCACACCACGCGAGGCAAGCCATTCGGCATCCAGCGCTGACCACGGCGTCTTTGGACAGGCCGTGCCGACATAAGGGACATCCGCGCCGCTTTCGATCAGCAGGCGGGCGACCAGCAACTCGGACCCTTCATAACCCGACAGCGTCACGGTGCCGTTGATCTGAGCGCCTTTTAGTGCCTCGCTGATTGCAGGCAAAAACGCATTCTGCGCCGCCGCAATCTGTGCTGGCGGCACGTTGAACGCCTCGCCGATATTCATCAGCCAAGCCGCCGTGCCGTTATAGCCCACCGGGGCGGAACCCACGATTGGACGACCGGCGGCCTCAAACTCTCGGATGGATGCGGTATAGAACGGATGGATCGCTGCAACTGCACCGCAATCAAGGGCCGCATAAAGCTCGCGCCACTCGCGCGTGGGAACAACAGGACCAGCAGCCAACCCCATTGGGCCCAGCATGGCGCCGATCATCATTGGATCGGCCGGGAACATCTCGCCCAAAAGCGCGACGGTCGGACGATCTGACTTGCCGCCCACGGGCGCCTGCACCGGACCTGCCGCAATCTCTTCACGGGCATAGTTCAGCATCGCACCGGCGAGGACATCCTTGGCCTCCGCATGGGTCGGGATACCAAAACCGGGTACGTCGATCCCGACGATGCGCACGCCGTTGATTTCTTTGGGCAGCAAACGCAGCGGCACGCCAGAGGCGGTCGGTACGCACAGGTTCGTCACCACAATCGCGTCATAGCGATCAGGATCGGCCATATCGTGGACGCTCTCGCGGATATCTTCGAACAGCTTACCGGTGACCAGTGTTTCAGAGTTGAACGGCACATAACCCACCGACCGGCGGGCGCCGTAGAAATGGGACACGAATGTCAGACCATAAACACAGCAGGCGGAGCCAGATAGAACGGTGGCGACCCGCTTCATGCGAAGGCCCACGCGCAAAGACCCGAAAGCCGGGCACATGCTTTGCGGCTGGTCGTGGGGTCCTTGCGGATAGTCCTTGGCGTATTGATCCAGGATGTCCGATTTGCCCGCAGCCCGCGCTGCAGCCTCCATCGTGGCTGCCCCGGCAGTACAGTCGCCCTCAAGCGCGACAGCGTCCCGGACCTGATCCGGGACCTCCACCGCGGCACGGGCAACGCCTTCGATGATCTGGACTTTGCCAGCCTCATCATAGCCGACCTCATAGCCTTTTTTTCCGGACTCATGCGTCATGGTGTTGGCGTTCCTTGACGATGATCGGGGCGCTGCGGCGGATATCGTCCAGCAGGTGTTTGGTCTGCTCGGGGCAGGCCTTGGCCATTATCTGATACACTTGCGCCCATTGGGTTTTGTCAGCATCAGGCGTCATCATAGATGACCTCCAGGCTTTCCTTGGGCTTGGCATTTTTGCCGCGCATGTCGGTATCTGTTGCGGGGACCAACTGATAATCGCCGCCAGTGTCCTTGGCGTCAAACAGGCCCAGCAGACCGTCCTGGTCCAGCGGTGTCGGACGGACCGGTGGCGCAAGGCCGACCGCCTCTGCCAAACCTTCGAACATCGGGCCCCACTTGCTTTGGTGGGTGCCGACGATCTGATAATTCGCGGATTTCTTCCTTAGGTCGTCGTCTTGTGGGATTGCAGCAAGGACAGGAATACTAACTGCCTCGGCGAAGGCCTGGGCCTCTCCTGTCCCGTCATCTTTGTTAATGACAAGTCCGGCGACCCCAACATTGCCACCAAGCTTGCGGAAGTATTCGACCGCGGAGCAGACATTGTTAGCAACATAAAGCGATTGGAGATCGTTCGATCCGACAAGTATTACCTTCTGCGCCATATCGCGCGCGATGGGCAGGCCGAAGCCACCACAGACAACATCCCCGAGAAAGTCGAGGAGCACATAATCAAAGTCCCAGTCGTGGAACCCCAACTTTTCGAGAAGTTCGAAACCGTGAATGATCCCACGGCCACCACAGCCGCGACCCACTTCAGGGCCGCCAAGTTCCATGGCAAAAACACCGCCCCGTTTAAAGCAAACGTCGCCAATAGCAACCTCTTCACCGGCCAGCTTCTTTTTGGCGCTGGTTTCGATGATCGTCGGGCAGGCCTTGCCGCCAAACAATAGGCTGGTGGTGTCGGATTTTGGATCACAGCCGATCAGCAGCACGCGTTTGCCCATCTCGGCCATCATGTGTGACAGGTTTGCCAAAGTGAATGACTTGCCGATGCCGCCCTTGCCATAAATCGCAATGATCTGGGTTTTCGACGTGGGTTCACCCTGTGGCACCTCAAGCGAAGGTTCTTCAGCCGCTTCGTCCCGCAGGCGCTGATCAAAATCCTTCAGGTTTGGAATCTCATCTTTCACGCAGTTCCCCAGTTCAGGATCATTTTCAGACAGGCCGGATCGGTAAAGGCGGTCTGGTAGGCCTTGGCCGCCTCGGCAGCCGGTTGTTGGTGGGTGATCAGGTCGGCCAGCTCCAGCGCGCCGGCCTCGACCAATGCTTTGGTTGCCGTCATGTCGTCAGGCGTCCACTCTGCGCTGATGCGAAAGCGGGCCTCCTTCATGAACGCGGGTGGAAAGGCGAATTGCAGCGGTGCGGTATAAAAACCGGCCAGAACAATCTCGCCGCCTTTGGCGATACGTCCGATCAGGTCATTCAAAAGATCGCCACGTCCGGATGCATCATAGACGGACGTATAATCGCGGCGGGTGTCGGTTTCGGGGGTCATTACCTCGTACCCGTCGGCACCGCCCATCCGGATCGGGTCGATTTCCCAGACCGTGGGTGCAGGCGCACCGGCGGCAATGGTCAGGCGGGCCAGAAGGCGGCCAAGCACGCCATGACCAACGATCAGATCGGGAACAGCCTTGCCCGGCCCGGCCATTGCGTGCCGGGCGGTTGCGGCCAGGGCCAGCAGGGCGCCAGCGGCGCCCCAACCTGCGTCAATCCGGGTGACACGGGCCGCTTTGGTCACAAGCGTTGCGGCGGCGGCCCCGAACAGTCCGTGCGCCCCTTCGTAGCAAGTGGCGCCGGGCACAAAGACATGTTCGCCCACGCGGTACCCACTGTCAGCGCCTGCTTCGACAACTTCACCAGCGGCCTCGTATCCGGGGATCAGGGGGTAGCCCATACCGGGAAATGGCGGCATTTCACCCGACCAGAACAACTTTTCCGTACCAGTGGAAATGCCGGAATGCCGGATCGCCACAACGATATCATCGGCCTCTGGCGATGTGATTCCCACCGTATCGAGCGCCAGTTTCCCGGGTGCTGAGAGTATGACGGCCTTGCTTTCCAAAACGTCTCCCACCTGCCGCGATAGACCCGAAAAGACTCAGCCGCGGCACTTTGTCCTTGGTGTCAGTCTAACTTGACGTGACGTTGTGTCAATTACTTTGGACAGTAAAAGTGTCAACTTTACTTTACACCCTGCAAAACAGTGGTGACGAAAGGGCGTCGTGACTTCGGCCCCGTGATGTTGGCGAAACCAGCGTGGCGCAGCAGATCGCCGATTTGTTCCGCCGACCGTGCCCGTCCAGTCCGCATCGCCATGCAATAAAGCGCGAAATAGGCGTCACCTGCCCGCTCGGGCGTTTGCCCGCCCGTCATCGGTTCGGAAATCAGAACCGATCCGCCCGGCGGCAAGGCATCCCAGGCTGACCGCAGAAGATCAGCCACGGTCGCGTCGCTATGATCATAAAGCACGCGGACAAGGCTGATCATGTCTGCCCCCTGCGGCAGCGGGTCGTCGCGGAATGATCCGGCAATGATCGTTGCCCGCCCCGACATCCCGGCATCGGCAAAGCGTGTCTGCGCTGCGGGGACGACTGCGGGCAGGTCAAATAACGTAACGGCCAGTTCAGGATATGCCGCCCCAGTGGCGGCCAGAAACGTGCCCGTACCGCCCCCCACATCCATCAGCCGGCTGACGCCACCCAGATCAGCCAGAGCAAGCGTGTCTTCTGCCACAAGCAGCTGGCTATCCGCCATCAATTGCGAATAGGTCGCAGTGACCTCCGGGTCAGTCGCGCCACCGGCGCCAAACACGTAAGGCCAGAATTCTGCCAGTTCGGTCTGAACCTCACCCCTGAAAAACGCCACCGGGTCTGTCAGATCACGATAAAGCACGTCGTGATGACGGATCATGCCAGCCAGTCCGGGCACACCGGCGAGCGCCGCGCCCCGTGTTGTCAGCGCATAATGACCACTGCGCCGCTGTTTCAGCAGGCCAATCGCGATACCTGCGGACAGCAGAACCTGCATCCGGTCCTTTGGCACAGCTGCATCTTTGGCCAAGGTATCAAGGGGGCGTTCAGCCTCTAACAGCGTCTTTGGGATGTCCAGTTTGACCAGCGCCTGCAGGATCTGGGAATGGCAAAATCCCGCGACAAGATCGAATATCGCCTCGCCTTCCTGGCGCACCAATCGGCGGGTCAGCGGGAAGCGGGCGGCCCATCTCTGAAACTGGCGCGATGCGATCAGCCGGGTGAGCTGCGACGCGGGGCGCGCCGCTTGGGGATCAGGGGCAAACCCGGATCCGGGCAGATCGAGATCTGCCACTACTCACCTGGAACGGTCGGCCGGTTGCGGGCACCGGCGGGCACCAGTTTGTCGGCATAGGCGCGCACCATCTGGGCCAAAGCGGCCTCACCCGGGCAGGCCGGGATCGACGAAATGGCCCCGCCAAGGATATCGTCGAACCGCTGGATTGCGCCGCGCACCCCGAGCGATGCGACCGCATTTGGCCGCCCGTGCAGATCGTCCTGACCTGCGGGTTTGCCAAGCGTTTGTTCATCACACAACGCATCACGCAGATCGTCGGCGACCTGAAACGCCTCGCCGATGCGCGACCCCAGTTCTCCCCATGGCTCTGCCTCTTGCCCGGCGGCAACGGCCCCCATCTGGGTGGCCGCGATGAATAGCGCACCTGTTTTGGCCTGATGATAGGCAGAGAGATCAATCTGATCTTCACTTTCCCACCCCTGGCCCGCGCAAATGCCAAAGGGCATGCCAGTGCGGGTGCCCAGAATCTCGATCAGGTCCAACGCACGGGTCGGCGCATCTGCGGTCGCGCGTGCCAGTACCTGAAACGCCATGATGATCAGGCTGTCACCGGTCAAAACGGCCAGCGGTTCGGAAAAAGCACGGTGCAACGCCGGTTTGCCACGACGAAGATCGGCGTCATCAAAACAAGGTAAATCGTCGTGGACAAGGCTCGCACAATGGATCAGCTCAAGCGCCGCAGCAGCCGCATCCGTCACATCAGGCCTGTCGTCACCGCAGGCCATAGCCACTGATGTCAGAATCGTGGGCCGGATTCGTGCGCCGCCGGGGGTCACAGCATAGTCAAGGGCGGCAGCCAGCTTGGCTGGTGCAATGCCGCCTTGTCCCTGCCTGATCGCTGCATTGATGGTCGCTTCAATCCGATCCGAGATTTTCATGTGCGTGTCCCCTTTGCACTTCATAGTGTCCATTTTAGTTTACATGTGTCAATGTAAATCAAATAGGACAGACGAGTCTGAGGATCGGATGAAGGGCAGCGCCCAAAAAGTCGTCATCGTCGGTGCAGGCATCGGCGGGCTGGCCGCGGCACTGCGGCTTAGTCATCACGGCTGTGACGTGACCGTGCTGGATATGCATGACCAGCCGGGCGGCAAAATGCGCACTGTTCCTTCCAAAGCAGGGCCGGTTGATGCGGGTCCGACCGTCCTGACAATGCGCCACGTCTTTGCTGCGTTGTTCAGCGATGTCGGCGAAAATCTGGATGATCATCTGACGCTCACCCCCCTTCAAACATTGGCGCGGCACTACTGGGACGACGGCACACGACTGGACCTGATGGCGGATGCCGAAGCCAGCCATGCCAACATCGCAGATGCTTTCGGGGCCAAGGCCGCGGCGCAATTCACCAGGTTTTCTGCCCGCGCCAAGCGTCTGTTTGATAAATTCGACGTGCCCATGATGCAGACGGCAGAGCCCAACCAGCGGGCAATGACCCGCACCGTACTGCGCAAGCCCGGCCTGATCCGTGATATGGCCCCGCATCGGACCCTCGCCGGATTGCTGAGCACGTCTTTCAGCGACCCGCGACTGGCGCAGCTCTTCGGGCGCTACGCCACCTATGTTGGCGGATCGCCCTATGCCGCCCCTGCGATTCTGTCACTGATCTGGCAGGCCGAGGCGCGGGGCGTTTGGACCGTCAAAGGCGGGATGCATCGCGTCGCCACAACAATCGCCGCACTGGCCACAGCGCGCGGCGCGCAATTTCACTACAACACCAAGGCAACGCGGATCACACGCCAAGGCGGCAAAGTCACCGGTGTCGAAACCGCTGGCGGCCATGTCCCAGCCGATGTCGTCCTGTTCAATGGCGATCCACGCGCGCTGACCACCGGCCTGTTAGGTGTCGGCCCGAAAGAGGCGGTGCCGCAAACCGCCACCGAACCCCGCAGCCTGTCGGCTTATGTCCATGCTTTTGCGGCAGTACCCAAGGGCGTCGATCTGGCACACCACACGGTGTTTTTCGGACATACCCCAAAGGCAGAGTTCGCCAGCCTTGCCAAAGGTGAAATGCCCACCGATGCCACGCTCTATCTCTGCGCGCAGGATCACGGGGCCGTTGCCCCGGACGCCACCCAGCGGTTCGAGATCATCATGAATGCACCCCCCGTCCCGCGCGAGCCGGAAAAGGAAAAAGGCCCATGTCAGACACTGATTTTCGCCCGGCTCAAGCAATTCGGGCTGACCTTCGATCCGCAACCGGGGACAGAGGCGCTGACAACGCCGCACGGGTTCGACACGATGTTTCCGGGCAGCAGCGGTTCCCTTTACGGGCGGAGCCCGCATGGGCTGACGGCGGCGTTCAAACGCCCGACGGCACGGACGCAGATGCCGGGCCTTTACCTTTGCGGGGGCGGGGCGCATCCGGGGGCGGGGGTGCCGATGGCTGTGCTCTCCGCCCGGCACGCGGCCGCGGCGATCATGACGGACCTTGCTTCGCACTTGACGTCCCCCCAAACGGCTACGCGTGGTGGTATGTTGACGGGATCAGCGATTGCGGGACCAAAGCGGTCTCTGTCATCGGGTTCATAGGGTCAGTTTTTTCGCCTTGGTATGCGTGGTCAGGGCGCCGTGACCCCGCCAATCACTGCTGTATCAATGTGGCCACTTATGGGCCCGGCGGGCGGTTCACCATGACGGATCGGGGGCGCGATGCGCTGGTGACATCACGGGACACACTGCAGGTTGGCCCCTCCTCGATGCATTGGACAGGCCGCGAATTGATCATCGACATCAATGAAATCTCAGGCCCGCCAATCATCAGCCGGGTACGTGGCCGGATCAGGATCACCCCCGATGCGATGACATCGGTCGAATTGCCGCTCACCCCGGACGGCACCCATATCTGGCGGCCCTTCGCGCCGTCCTCGGCCATCACCGTCGATCTTGAGGCAAAGGGCTGGCAATGGTCCGGCCACGGCTATTTCGATGCAAACTTCGGGACCCGCGCTTTGGAGCAGGATTTCAGCTTCTGGACCTGGGGGCGTTATCCGACCAAGACGGGGGCGACTTGCATCTATGATGCCGTGCGTCGGGATGGCACCACGCTCGACACTGCCATCGCCTTTGACAAGGATGGCAACGCGCAAGAGGTAGAAGCACCCCCACGCACACGCTTTAAACGATCGCTATGGCAGGTGAGGCGTGAAACCCGGGCTGATCCCGGCACAATGCCCAGACAAGTGCTGAATATGCTGGATGCGCCGTTCTATTCCCGCTCTGCGGTGCAAACAACACTCAACGGCGAGGTGGTGACCGGGGTCCACGAGGCGCTGGACCTCAACCGTTTTGCATCGCCGCTGATAAAGCCGATGCTGGCTGTTCGGGTGCCAAGACGGCGAAGTTTGTCAAGAAATTAGGGTTCGCTGCGAAAGGTGAAATACGTCATCTTCGCCCCAAGATAACTTCCTACGGTCTCTGCGAAATTCCCCTTGGACACAACGGCGACGCTTCTTTTCCAGAATTGATATGCAGGTTTATTCGCGATCAACACACGGACCTGCCATTGTCCGGTATGCAGAGTTATCGCCTTTGCAAAGGCCATTTCACCCAGCTTGTGCCCGCGGAACTTACGTAGAACAAAGAATTGGCCCATGTCCCAAATGATACGATCGCCAGACAAACGTCTGAGTAGGCAAAAGCCAGCAACCTCATCATTGCAAATAATAAAATATGGATAGTGGTCTTGTTCTTGCCAATAAGGAGTTAGCAGATCTGTGGGATAGGAGAACGAACCGTCGTCCGACAACGACCATCCTGCAAATTCGGAGATATCATACAGATAGTATTGAAACATCTGCTCGAGGATCCGTCGATTCTCTGCAGTCATCTCCTTTAATGCAATCAGCATATGGTTCGACCGATCCCCCAAGCTAAAAATTCGACTATGACTTACACTGCATGTAAAATTGCGTTTCGCAGACGGCCCACGGATATAGCCCTACTACTTAACCACCCAGAGTCACAATCACCCCACCCGCCGCGCGCGCGTCCTCAGCATCGTGCGTCACCATAAGCACCGGCAATTCCCGTACTCTTGCCCTGTCGAACACCATCTCGCGCACCTGCGCCCGCAGCGCCGCATCGAGCCGCGAAAAGGGTTCGTCCAGCAACAGACCGCAGGGCTCGGATAATAGCATCCGCATCAGAGCGACCCGCGCCTTTTGTCCGCCGGACAGTGTCGCCGGATCGCGATCGGCAAAACCTTTCAGCCCCACCTCGTCCAGCGCCTCATCGACCTTGGCCAACCGGTCTCGGCTCGACCCGCCTTGGGCCAGACCAAAGGCCAGATTGGCCCCGACGGACAGATGCGGAAACAGCAGATCATCCTGAAACAATATGCCGACGCGGCGCCGGTGGGGCGGGGCATGTGTGATCTCGTGCCCATCCAGCCAAACCTCGCCTGTCGCCTCAAAATCCGGCGCAAGAGTACCGGTGATGAAGGCGAGCAAGGTGGATTTGCCTACGCCTGATGGCCCCATCACTGTCAGCACCTCGCCCGGCCCGATGTCATGATTGACCGACAAGAGAGCAACCCCACCCTTTGCAATCGTCACGTTGCGCAGCGACAAACCCTTATCCATGGCGAAGCCCCTTTCTGTTACGCCACACAACCGCCGGGATCAGCAGCGCCAGGGCAAAGGGCACCAGCGCGGCACCTGTCTGCATCAAACCGTAAACTCCGATGGCCCGGCGATCACCGCCCGACGCCAGCGCCACAGCCTCGGTCGTCAGCGTGGCCACACGCCCGCCACCAATCAACAGTGTCGCCAGATACTGCCCCACAGACACCGCCAGCCCGACGGCCAGTGCGGTCAGGATCGAACGCAGCAGCATCGGCAGGCGCACCCGCCACAAGACCCCATTCGGGCTGGCCCGCAACGCTGCGGCAATGGTGCCCATCCGCGTGTCCCAGGCGCGGAACGGATCGGCCAGCGACAAGAATACGTAAGGCAGCACAAAGACCAGATGCGCCAGCATCACGGGCAACCGCCCGACATCCGCACCGATATTCAGCATCAGGGTCTGCAGGCCCGGCAAGAATGCCGTCTGCGGAATCAGCAAGGGCAGATACAACAACCACACACCTCGTTGGCTGAATTGCAGGCCGTGGCGATACTCGGCCTCAAGACAGCCAATGGTCAGGATCAGGGCGACACCGGCGACGACAATGGCGATCAAAGCGGTCTCGCCCAGTGCCTCAAGCGTACCGGGCCCAAAGCGCATCCAATTGCGGAATGTGAACTGGTCGGGGAACGCATCGGGGAAACCCCAGAAGCCGGCAAGGGACCAGATGGCCAGCACCACCAGTCCCAGCAGCACAGCCAGCGCCGAAGCTGCGCCAAGGCCCAATGCCACATGCGCGGTGACGATATCCAGCCTGCCACGGCGGCCCGCCGCAATCCATCGACGGCCGACATGTGCCGCCACGATTTCACCCAGTCGCCAGAACGCCAGTGCCCCGATGACCAGTGCCAGCTGCAGCAAGGCACCAGCAGCCCCGGTCAGGCGCATGGCCAAATCAGGATCGGACATCCATTTGACGATCTGAACGGACAGGGTGGGTGGCGTATTCGGGCCAAGGATCACGGCCACATCCACCACGGACATCGAATAGGCCAGCACCACATAGATCGGCGGTCGGATCTGCGCATAGACGCGCGGGAACACGGTTTTCAGCCATCCCGTCAAACGGCCATATCCGAGGGCCTGCGAGATGGTCACGCTGCGCTGCGCATCAGCCTGCCCCAAAGCAGCGAGCGTGATCAGCAACAGAAACGGCACCTCTTTCACGATCAGGCCAACTGTCATGGTCAGACCCCAACTGTCCTGCACAATCAGCAGGTCCGGGGGACGCTCCCATCCTGTTAAACCCGGTGACAGCAGGCGGGCGATCCAGCCGGATGGGGCGATCAGGAAGGCGAGGCCAAAGGCTGCGGCGGCATGAGGCACGGACAGCAAGGGCGACAGCAGCCGCTCCAGCACCCGAAAGGGTCGTGTGCCTGACCAGCCTGCGGTGACCAGCATGACGATGGTCAAGGAGACCGAAGTCGCGATGATCCCGGTGCTGATGGACAAAAGCATCGCGCGGGGCAGGCCAGCCCAGCCGAAGAGGTCACGAAACGGGTCAAGCGACGGGCCGCTGATCCCCGCCGCGGGCAAATGCCCGAAAGCGGGCAGAAGGGTGCCCCAAAGCCCTGCGGCGACCGGACCCAACATCGCCAAAAGCGTGAGGATCGGCAGGGCGGGTGGAAACCGGCGGGTTTTCATGAAGGTCGCGGTCCCGGGTCAAGCCCGGGACGGCGTTTCGCCAGCATTAAAACGACTATTGCGCGACGCCATAGCGCGTCATCCAGTCATCGGCGATGCGCGTCATCCAACTTGGGTGCGGTTCTGCCTGAACGGTGCCCAACTCAGCCGGGGTCAATGTGGCGATGCCCAGATCCAGTGCGTCAAACAGGGCGCGGTCCTCTGGCGTCAACGCGTCCATGTTCAGCACGGTCCCATATCCCAGAATGGCGGGGTCCTGCGCACGGGCCTGAGCCTCTGGCGACATCAGGAAGTTCGCAACGACCATGGCACCAGCCTTGGAACCAGAGTTGTAAGGGACAGCGACAAAGGACGCGTTTCCGATCGTGCCCTTGTCCAGCACAAAGGTCCGCACGGTGTCGGGAAGTTCGTTATTGGCAATCGCTGTTGAAGCCGCACCGGGGCTGAACGAAATCGACAGGTCCAGTTCGCCATCGGCGATCAGCGGGAACATGGCTGTTCCGGTGGGGGGATAGGCCTTGCCTTCGCGCCACAGATTGGGCGTCAACGCGTCCAGATAGGACCAAAGCGGGGCGGTGACCTCGTCATAGTTTTCATCGGTGGCCGGTTCGGCCAGAACCGACGGGTCCGGCAGGATATCGACCAGAACCTGTTTCAGAAAAGTCGTACCCAGAAAATCCGGCGGCTGCGGATAGGTAAAGCGGCCGGGGTTGGCGGCGGTCCATTCAAGGATCTCCTGCATGGAACCAAGCGGCTCTGCCAGATCAGCCGTATCGTAATCAAACACGACCTGGGCCATGGCCCATGGGCTTTCATAGCCTTCGGTCGGCACGGTGAAGTCGGTTTGTACGGATTTACCTTCAGTATCGACAAGCGCCCAGTTCGGCAGCTGCTCGGCATAAGGGCCAAACAGCAGATCAGCCTCTTTCATCGCCGCAAAGTTGGCACCGTTGATCCAGATCATGTCGATGGCGCCGTCTTCATCCTCGCCCGCCTGCTTTTCGGACAGGACGCGGGTGACAGCATCGGCGGTATCGGTCAGCTTCACATGTTCAAGGGTTACGCCGTAGTCCTCGGCCACCCGGTCACCGACCCAGGCGATGAAGTCATTCGTCGTCGTCGATCCGCCCCAAGCGTTCCAGTAGACAGTCTGTCCGTCGGCCTCGGCCACGACAGCATCCCAGTTGGTCACGTCAATATCGGCCAGCGCAGGCACCGGGGCCAACAGGGCGGCCAGAACGGCAAGATGTTTCATGTGAGCTTTCCTTTACTCGGTATAGATTTGTTTTGCGGCATATATCCGCAGCGTCGCCGTGGCAAAGCACAAGATGCCAAAGATCCACGATAGAACTGCGAAATATGCGGGGAACAGGCAGAGAATGACAAAGAACACGATGGTCTCCGTCCCCTCCAGAATGCCGTTGGAGTAATAGAGCGATTTTTGCCCCTGTGCGTCCGTCTTCAGCCCATGCTTTTCCGCCAGAATGGCGTAGCCCAGAAAGCTGGTGCCGTTGAAATAGAATGAGGCCAGCAGAAACGCCCCCGCGGCCCCGTTGGTCACCGGATCGTTCAGCACAAAGGCCAGCGGGATGGCCCCGTAGAACAGAAAATCAGCGGCGATATCCAGATAGCCGCCAAAGTCGGTCTTGCGGGTGGCGCGTGCCACCGCCCCGTCCAGCCCGTCCGCAATGCGGCTGGCGAGCAGCGGCACTAGGGCGAGCAGTGGCCAGCCCAGCGCGATGAACGCAGCAGCAAGCAGGCCCAGCCCCAGACCAATTAGCGTCACCCCATTGGCCGTGAACCCCCGTGCCGCCAGACCGCTGCCGATCTGGTTCAGCGGCGGATCAATCAACTTGCGGGCATGGCGGTCGAGCATGGGGCGGTATCCAAGGTTTCAAGCCTTGTGGCCCATGCGCGGTAACGAAGCAATTCCGGTGACACGAAAGTGAGCGTCACCAGGGATTCTGACATATTACAGTCTGATCTGTTCCAAACGGTCCAGCGGTTGCACCCGCACTGGCGCCTCGTCCGGTTTTGCCAATGGATCAGCATCGCGCAGAGGTCCAAAATCATAACCGGTCATGGCTTCCAGATCATCGATACGCACCTGGAAGGTGCGGAATGCGCCGAACGTGAACCCCTCAACCGCTGCCGCCAGACCCTGATCCAGCAAGAGTTGTTGGATCAGCTGACCCTGACTCAGCACATAGGCCGTTGCGTGCAGGCGCAGGGTGGCGTTTTCGTCCTCTGCCAGCATCGTCACCACCTTGAAATAATGTAGCGGGATCGGCGCGCCGCTATCGCCCAGTGGCGGATCATCATCCGAAAAGACCGGCCCGGTAAATACATTGGCCCGGAACCCGAAGGTGCGCACATTATCCATGATGTAATCTTCCAGACCCAGCCAGGTCGCCTTGTTCTGGTTTAGCCCCTCATGTTGCGGGCTGGCCGCCGTATAATGAAAACTGTCTAGGTTCGCCCGCTTGGCCGTCTCAACATCCGACCCCCAATTCGTAGCGGCCCGGCGCACCATATGCCCCCGATCAATCTCTGGATCATCATAGTCGTCACGGCCCAACTGTTTGTCCGCCGGGATGCGCAGATCCTTCCACCAGCGCGAATTGCTCCGCTTGATCCGCCTTGTCTGGTCCCCGTCTATATTGAGTGCCGCAATCACTGGGCTTTTCTTGGCCAGACTGTAAAGCACACCAAAATGCTGATAGCGCAGCTCGTGCGGGCGCTCTGCCGTCGCGTCGTTGGGTTTCGCCAGATCCAGCGCATCCGGAATGGTTGGTAACGGCACGTTCACGACGCGCAGGAAGTTGGGGTCAAACCCTTCGCGACCCGCGAAATGATCCGCATCATGGGTCGGATCCTCGAAAACCGCCGCCACCTCATCAGGTACGGGCACAACAGTTGTTGTCTGATCCAGCAACCCTTTCAGCGTGCTGACCCGCACAGCACTATTGCCCACCCCATAGGTGCCAGCAAAATGCAGCCCAACAACGCCTTTTTGCTCAAGGCTGATCACCGGCGATCCCGAGTTGCCGCCCAGCGTCGTACAATCATGGCCCAAAATGCCCAACGTATCCTGCACCCGCAGGAACCCGGGGGCAAAGCGTTTCACATCATAGATATCCTTGAAATAGTTCTGCATCTCGGTCGGATCATTGCGGAACGGATCGGATGCCGGATAGCCGATGACCGCCACGGTTTCCTGATCATCGCCATCATTGGCGGCCAGCGGCAGCGCGCCGATGGGTACACCCGCGTCGGGCCGTGTGACACGGGCAATGGCCACATCAGCGGCGGCATCATCCGCCAGATAAGTGAATTTCTCGATCTTCAGGACGCGGGTTGGATCAGGGGGCACGTCAGCCTCTTCCCCGAAATCAATCCGCGCGCCGTAGCGGACAGAAGCCGGGCTGAACATGTAGGTCCCGTCGCCATTGGCCGTGCGCCGGGCGACAAGTTTGGCCACATGCCTGTTGGTGGCGATCAGCATCGTCGTGCCATCATCCTCGATCACCCAGCCGGTCCCGCCCCAGGCCATGTCATGGTTGATGAATTCTATCCGCCCGACCGATCCGACAAAGGGTTCAACCGCGGCGATCCTGCCGCTGATGCCAGCATCAAAATCGTCAGCCAGCGCCATCGTGCCTTCGATCTTGCCGTTACGCACGATCAGCGGCGGGCGGCCCACTGCACGCACAATCGCCTCAAGTTGCGATGCGCGCATGCCCACGCTTTCCAACTGATCAAATCGGGTGCCGAGGGCGGCGCGGACAGCATCGGCGCTGAACCCGAATTCGTCCAGAATGGGCGGGGCCTTGTCCAGTGCGGCCTTTACCTTGTCCAGCGCACCTGTTGTGCCAAGACGTTCCAGCCGGGAAATGGCGCGGTCATCGGTCATCTGAAATCTCCTTTGTGATCAAATACGGTCGAGATTGAATTGGTGCGCGGCAAGAATGGCGAGCGGGGCCGCGACGACCATGGGTACATCTGCCTTGGTCAGATGTTTATACGCCTCCAGCACTGCGGCGCGCGGGCTGTCCGCAGCCTCCGGCAACTCTGCGCTCATCACTGTATTGTATCGCCTGCCATATCTGCGGACGAGTCGGGCTGCATCGCCGTCATCGGGCATCCAGGCGGTCAAGGCAGCGCGCGCCTGTTCGACCGGATTGGCATCTGCCAGAAGGTGGTCCATGAGAGCCACCGCACCGTCATCCATACCCGCCACCTGACCTGTCCAACCCTCTGGCGCAGCGGACCCATATGACCAAACCCCCGCAACTGTCCGCCGCCAGCGCTCCGCTGCGGCAGCGATCAGCGGCAAATCGGGCAACCGGTGATAGGCTGTCAGCCCTCCAGCAAATTCGGCAGTTAACCCCAGCCCTTCGGCCACGTCGATCTTGTCAGCGATGCCCGGCAGGATCGTGTCCGACAGAAACTCCCAACGGGTCAGACCCGGTGCGAACAGGCGCGCAACCTGTGCGATGTTGGGCCTGTCGTCAGCCTCCTGCAGCACCCCGAACAACGGGGCCCGGGCGGCCAGAAAACTGCCATAGGGGTTCAGCGGCATGACGGCATAGATCCGGGAATATGCGCTTTCATCGATGTCGACGCCCGTCCGGCTTCGCAATCTGTCGGCGCCATAGACGGCGGCGCGCCCCGCCTCAGGCTCTGATGGTTCCATCAGATGTGCCACGTGGCCAATGGTGCGGTCGATGGGTACAAAGCGACCACGGGCGACCAGCAGCGCAAAATCCAGCGCACCCCTTGCCATCCCAAAGCCGGGCGGGTTCTGGATCAGATCGATGCCGAAATCCGAAAGCGCCTGATCGCGGATCGTATCGACCAAAGCGTCAAAATCGAACTCTGCTGCGATTTCAAGCATCAGACGGCCACGCACATGATCCTTATCACCAAGGACGCGGGCCAAGACATCGAACCCCATTGTGGGCCACAGACGCTCAACCGCGCTCCACCGACCAGCCAGCCATTGCTGACAGATCACAAGGATGGCGGCGTCGGACGTAATAGGGAACGGCGCGCCAAAGCCTTCCTCAACAATATACTGCGCCTCGCGCACATCGCCGCGTTCCAGCATCATTTGCAAGTCGGTCAGGGCGCGCTTATCTGGCGTTCGAACTGTCCCGGGCGCGTCAAAGATCAGTCGGTCGAACTTTGACGACCAGGCAATGGTGCCACTCGACGGGACTGGCGCTTGTGACTCTGGCGCGACAGGTGCAAACGGATCTGGCGCATCAAAGGTCGACAGGGCATCTTGCGCAGGGGACCGCACACCCAGATCCTCAAACAATGCATCATCAAATTGCGCCAAATCAAGCGGCGCCTCTGCCCGCCCGAAATCGGAGCGGTTGCCTTGCGCCTGCAGCACCAGATCGCGGGCCAGATCGGGCAGATCATCCAGCATTGGTTGGGTGAATGCAGCGGCATCCGTTGGGTTGACTTCGGGTGCCGGATCGCCTGCGCGCATTAATTGCAGCCGGTGATAAAGGGCCTGCACCGGATCGCGGCTGTCAAACCACGCCGCAGCGGCCCGGTTGATCGCGGCCATTGTTTGCGGATCATCGGCATAGATCAAAGGCAGAAACGCCGCCCGCACATCGCTGCGGTGGCTGATCCAGCCTGCGTTATCCCGTTCGACCAGCCAATGATGGGTTGCCAGCGTCTCCAGCATGTCGGCGGCGGCGGCATCGTTCATCTCAAGACCCAAGGGCGGTGCGACAACGTTTTGTAGGGTTTCGAGGTTGATGGCCCGCAATGTCAGACCCTGATTGGCCACCGCCCGTAGGTCTTTGGGCACGCGCGACAGGATTGCCCGGTAAAGGTATCCACCAACCGTTGTGACATCCGCCTCATCCGGCAGGTCATCGGTGCTGATGCCTTCCTCTGACAACGCGCGTCCGGCAAGCGTCAGAAGTAACGGGTTGCCCTTGGCCAGCGGCAGGATGCGCGGCCAAAGCGCAGGATCGACCCCCCGTTTTTTCAGCAACGCCTCCGCTGCCCAATCTTCCAGCCCGCTGAGCGCGGTATGTTCTTTCATACGACGCGGGGCCGGGGCCAGTGCGTCACCACGGCCGGCCGAAATCACCGTGATCCGCTGCATCCCGTAGTCCAATAGCAGATCAAGATGTTCGAACAGGGTAATGATATGGGTCTCGCCCCGGCTGCGCAGCACTTCAAGCGTATCAAGGACAAACAGAACCGTCCGGGCGCTGTCATTGGCGACCGCCGCCAATCCGCGCAACAGTTTGCGGGGCAGTTGGCGCATCTTGGTGGCCGGGCGGGACTCCAGACGCTCTGCCGCGCTCTGTTGGCGAAGCTGGCGTAGTTCCGGTGCAGCGGCAGGCACGGCATCGGCTATCTGGCGCGATATCTCTTCAAACAGCGCGTATGGGTTCAGTACATCCAGTGCTGCGCGATCAAAATCCAGCCGAATCAGGATCGGTTTATGGGCAAGTCGGGCAGACTGGATTACCTTTTCCAACAGATAGGATTTGCCGATCCCCGGCAGACCCGAGATGTGCCAACTGCGCAAGGGTTGCTTCTGTTGCGGATGGGCCAGCCAATCGGCCAGATCGCGCAAGGCTTCTTCGCGGCCGAAGAAGCCTTTTTCCAATATCTCATCATTGCGACGCGACTGTTTCTGGCCGTTCAATGCAGCGCGCAGGGCGACAAGCTGTTCATAGGCTGGCGCGTTGGGTCCCGCCTGATCCAGCGTTGCCGCAAGTGCTGCAAGATCAGCATCACCCGGTTCAGCCATCAGGGCGTCCAGTCTGCCGGGTTCAAAGTCACCCACCCCCTCAAGCGCCTGTTGCACCGGTGTGAGCGTCGTGCCAACCCCAAGCCCTGTACGGCCCTTTTCAGCCGCCAGGACCTTGCGTCGAGGGCTGGGGCGCATGATCCAGTGATCGCCGTCAACGACACAATCCTCGCGCAACAAGGACAGAACGTCGATCATCAGAACAGGATCAGACAGATCAGCCCCTTGCGTCACCTCGGCCATCAACTCGGCCGGGCGAAACCGTTTCTGAAGCGCAGCCGACAGGCGGGCGATATCCAGCATGGCCTGCACCTGAAGGGACAATTCCTGCATCATTGGCCGATACTCCGCCGCGCTTCGTCCCGGATCACGTCCGAGATTTTTCTGAAATGCTTGGGGTCAAAGAAATGACCCAATGTCGTCTCCACACCTTGGACCGCACGTTTGGCAATAAAGGCAACGACGTCCGGCGACCACGCCAGACCCAGGGCGCGCGCCATTTCGGCGATGCTCAGCTTGACGTCGTCTATTGTGACATTCTTCAACTCTTCCACAATCAGATTGGGTCGCGTCATACGGCGGGCATCGGCAACTTCGGTGCTCAGCGCGTTAACGAGGCCAAATGTTTCATAGCCTGCGATCACCAGCCGCAGATGCGGGCGGGTCATGGCCGCCTGCACGAAATGTTCAAGCTGCACCTGGGTCTCGGCCAGCAATCCGGTGGGCGGATTGTCGATATAAACCCAGGTGGTTTCACCTGCCGCATCCGCCGCTGCATCCAGCCGGTCGACCAAACGGCGCACCCGGTCATCGTCATGGGCCACATCGGTGGTCTGGCCATCGGCGACACCCTGTGCCGCAACCGGGGCGTCGCCTGCGGCCGCGATCTGGTTGATATGTGTCACCAGATCGGTGACCCCCAGATCCATCGGGACACGCAGAATACGGTAGTCGGCGCTGCTGGCGCGCAAAAACTGGTCAAGCAGATCGTGGCTGAAACTCAGCCCGGTTGTCACCTCTGGATCCATCCGGCAGACCCAGATACCGCGCAGGCTGGGCGGGTCGTTTTCGACCATGGCGGTGATGGCATCAAAGAACTTGCCGCGCCCGATCACCACATGGCTGTCCAGTGTCCCATCCAACGACCACAGATATTGCGGTGGCTGGTCGGATTTCAGCGCTTCTTGAAACGCATCGTTTGCGGCAATCAGATCATAAGGGACGATCCGGCGGAACGGGCCAAGGCGGCCTTGATGAATGCCCAGAAATTCAAAATTCCCGCTAAACCCCGGCCCACCCGAAGACCCTTCGTCAGCCTGCGCATTATGGGGCACCCGGATCTCGGCCAGATCGTTCCGGGTGATATCGCCGATGGCCAATCCGTTTTCGATCCCATTGGGAAAATGCACAAGAAAGAACCGTTCATGACCGTTCCAATGGCTCACCGGGTTGGGCAGTTTCACATGGCTGTACCAGCGGCCCAAGGGCGGATCGACCCGCAGCAAAGCCACATCCAGATGATCTGCGGCCTGATCAGCCGGGGGCAGTGCACCGCCATGTTCATCCGGATGACACGGCAGTGCAAAGACCTTGCGCGCGGGATAGCTATGCGCATCAGACGCGATCACCTCAACCTTGGTGGCATTCGCCGGGTCCAGCGCCGCCTCAATCACATGGGCCGCCGTCAGGACCAGCCGGGGCGAGACAAGCGCGCCACTACCCATCACCTGCCCACCCACCTTGATCCGGCAGCGAAAAGCATGGCTGCGGGTGGCGAAATCGGCCAGATCAGCATGATCCACCGCACCGTCATCAGGGCCCTGCGCCAGCCCGTTCAGCAGATCGTCAAACGATGTCAATGCAACGCCGCGGCCCTGTAGGAAAGCGGCGAATTCACCATCTGTCCCGTGCTTTTCCAAACTGGCCACCAGCAATGTGGCCTGATCCTGACCGGTCAGATCGGCCTGCACGGCAATGGCGTCCATGCTCAGATTGCGCGCGTCACCGGCATAGATCACGGCCAAGGCCTCTTTGATCAGGTCTGGCCTGGCCGCCAAGTGAGGACGCAATGCATCAGCTGTCAGCGCGTTGGTCATGGCACACCCTAAAGGGTCCGAAGTACCGATTTCAGGACCGGTTTATCGGCCAGTGCGGCGGCAAGTTCATCGCTGGCGCGATTGGCGCCCACGGCGGCCTCATTATCCAGACTTTCGGCTGCCCGCGCCTTGGCGCCTGCACGATGTGACAGCCATAGGATTTCGCCAGCAAATTCCGCCAGTTCGGCGCCGAAATCCTCCAGCGCATCAGGATCATGACTGGCCAAATGGGTCTGCAGCACACCCAGCGTCGATGTCACGCCGGCAGGGCCCGGTACCGTGCCCGCCACTGCCTCGGTTCCCGGTGCCAGCGGGGCATTCAACGCCTTTTCTGCGTCCACAACGCCCGCCCCCAACTTGTTTGATCCATTCCAGACAGCAGGTTTCTGGATGTTATGGGTGACGCTGCTGTTGAACAAAGCCTGCACTGTTGTTCCCGACGCCTGCGCCTTGACCCGCAGTGCTGCACGGCCCCCGTGACGGGCGACCCAACAGGCCGCCACACCTGCCGTCAGCGACGTGGCAAGGGTTGTCCCTTGCGACGCCTTCACCCCGTTATCGGGGTCGGTGGCCGCATTCTTGGCGGCCCCCCAGACATTTTCACCCGGGGCCGCGATTGTCACCTGCAGCCCCTGGCCCGACTTGGCCCATGGTCGCAAGGAATGGGTCAATGCGGCAACCGCCGTGCATATATCGTTGGCGGCATAGGCGGCGGGAAACACTACCTTTGGCCAGCAGTTGCCAGCCGCGCACACAACCACAAGCCCGGCATCCGCGGCCATCCGCAGCGCCCGCTCGGTCGAGGCGACGCGGGTAGGGCCGCCCAGCGCCATTGCAACCACATCAGCCCCGTGATTGATCGCATGGGCAATCGCCTTTGGCAGGGTGGACTGGCGGAAATTGACAACGGATTTGATGGCGCGAATGGGCAGGATCTCGGCCTCTGGCGCAGAGCCAACAACAGCACCGTTATTGGCCACATTGCCGTCTTCATCCACATCGCCGCGACTGGCGACCACCGAACAGACCAACGTGCCGTGTCCGGGGTTTTTCAGAAAACCGCTGCTGAACTTGTCATGGGCATCCGTACCTCCCTCGACCAGATTGAGTTGATCGGTCTGCCGGATCGCGCCATTCAGCTCCTGATGGGTGGAATAACCAGTGTCGATCACGGCGACGGTCGCCCCTTGGCCCCGGCTTTTGCGCCAGGCCTGCGGGGTATGGATGATCTTGTGCGGCCAGCCAAAGGGCTGCAGGTTGGTCCGATCGGTTGAACACAGATTGCCAAAGCTTTCGGCATCTGTGGCCGCATCCACCGCCGCCGCACCATAGATACTGTCGGTCAGAACCGGGTTCGCCTCCAGCGCGTCGAGTGCCGCGCGCAATTGGCGAGCAAGCGCGAAGATCTCAGGCTCTTGCCCGCGCTCGCGAATGCCTTCAAAGGCCGCAAACAGAAACTGATCGGTGTCGCCGCCAAAGGCTGTCGTGACAGATACGGGCGCGTTGGGCAGTTGCTCAGTTATCTGCGCTTCGACTTCTGCGGGGTTTTGAGGTTCGGCAAAGACCAGCTCAATAATGATAGGCTCGCTGCCTGCTGCAGCCTCATTTGCCGTCAATACCTGATACGCGTCACGTAATGTCATGACCAATTTCCTCGTTAAAAATGACTTCGCTCAAATTGCTGCGCGGAGTGTAGCACAAAAATATGGCTGTGTTTACTATACGTAAACAATAGCGATAAATCTAGTGAATTTAGAGGTTTGCGCAGGCTGTGGATCGCCGAATCGCTATGTGCTGGCGATGCGCGGGCGACCTCCCGCTGTCACCTTGATCTGGGCTGACACAAACATCTGCTGGCCTTCAACTTCAGCCTCGGCCACGTCGCGTTCAACGCGAAAATGGGGTTCATCAACGCCCGACGCCTGCGCCTTGCGTCCGGCTTCTCGATGCAATGCTGCCTCGAGCGCTGCCATGGCGGCGTTAGAGGTGTCATATCGGGCGGGCCCGTCCGGCAGATGCGCCACGAAAGTACCAGGTCCCGTGCTGGTCACCGAACCGCTGACATGCATCGCCACTTGTCCCACAACAGCCCCTATCGCATTGGCCACACCTGCATGGTCGGGCAGGATTGTCTGCGTTCCCAGCCTGTCGCCCACCGGCCCGTAATAGCTGTGCGCCGATGCCCCAAGCCCGATCAGCGGCAGGCCCAGCGACATCTGCACATTCACCAAACCTTGCCGCCGATCCAGCCCCGCGTGGGTCAAGGGATGCCGGGCAAGGGCGGCCGGATCGTCCCAACCATCCTCGGCAAAGGCCGCCTGCATCACGCAATCGACGGTCTGTGCAGTCAATTGATCAACGATCATCTGGGCCATCGCGTCGGGCCCCGCCGCAAGACGCTGACCTGCTCCCGTCCCGCGACGGGCGGCCAGGCTTAACGCCTTGCGCGCTGCCGCAGCATCCCATGTATCAAGACGACCGAGTACATGGGCCGCATCCGATGGGGTGATCCCTGCCAGCATGACCAGACCAAGGCTGACCAATCGGCGCAGCGCCGCCATTTCAAACCGCTTCTGCGCGGCCTGTCCCAACCGCATCGGCCCGGCGCGCAGCCGATCCACGATCAGCGCCTCGCGCTGGTCCAGCCCGGTTGGCGCATCCCCCCAGACCGGGATCACAAATTGCCCATCATCCACCGGCGGCACGTCCTGCGCTAAGGCGCGGTCCAACGCATCATGCACAAGGTCGGGATACACCGTCGCCGCCAGCGACATCGGCATGACGCGACGTGGCCCCAATGTCAGCCCGCCTGCCAGACCGTCCGTCAGATGCACCTCGCTATCACCGCCTAGCCCGGTTGTGCGCATCGCCACAGCCTCGACCATCGTGCGGTAGGGTCCGACACGGGCGCCCTGTGGGTCGATCAGCGGTTTGCCATCACGCAGCAGGCAGATATCGGTCGTGGTGCCACCGATATCGCTGACCATGGCGTTCTTCATGCCGGTCAGCCAACTGGCCCCGGCGACAGAGGCGGCAGGGCCACTCAGGATCGTTTCGATTGGCTTCGCCCGAGCCACGGCAGAAGACACCAGCGCCCCATCACCTCGCACCACCATCAGGGGGGCGGTGATGCCCAGATGGGCCAGATGCCCTTCGCAGGCTGTAATCAGGTGATCAACCATGCCAATCAGGCGCGCATTCAACACCGCGGTCAGCGCCCGTTTCGGGCCACCCAATGCCTGCGACAACTCATGGCCGCAGGTCACCGGTTTGCCTGTCACCTCGCGGATCAGATCGCGGGCGGCCAGTTCATGCGCCGGGTTGCGCGCGGCAAAGCTGCCTGCAACGGCAAAGCCTGTGACACCATCCTCCAATGCCTCTAACGCTGTGGTCAAAGCGGCCATATCAAGCAGGGTCTTTTCATCTCCGCTATGATAATGCCCGCCCGCAACTGTGATCACCGGATCACTGCCCAGCGCCTCGGCCAACCCGGCACGCCCCAACTCAGGCGTATCGAACCCGATAGCGACCAGGGCGACCTTGCCCCCCTGTCCCTCGACCAGCGCATTGGTGGCCAATGTGGTCGACAACGACACCATGGCAATCTGGTCGGGTGACACCTCCGCCTGGCCAAGTGCTGCATCAATCGCCGCACCAACGCCAATTGCCAGATCAGGCCGCGATGTCAGCGCCTTTGCCGATGCGACAACCCGGTCCGCAGCTTCGTCCAGCACGACGGCATCGGTATAGGTCCCGCCTGTGTCCACACCCAAAAGAAACGCCATCGCCAAAACCCTGCTGCCTGCCCGCCCTGATATGCATGATTTGGCGATTGTGTCGATGCGTTCCTTGGCCAATAGTCAGGCCATGACCGACCTTGCCCAAGCCATTACCGACCGGCGCGACGATCTGATCGCGCTGACACAGGACCTGATCCGCATTCCCACGCTGAACCCGCCTGGCGACAATTACCGCGAGATTTGCGAGTATCTGGACAAACGCTTGCAAGGCAGTGGATTTCAGACCGAGCTGATCCGCGCCCACGGCACCCCCGGCGACAGCGACAAATATCCACGCTGGAATATCGTGGCGCGACGGGAAGGCACCGCAAAAGGCGATTGCGTCCACTTCAATAGCCATATCGACGTGGTCGAGGTGGGCCATGGCTGGACCAAGGACCCGTTTGGCGGTGACCTGATCGACGGGAAAATCTACGGGCGCGGCGCCTGCGATATGAAGGGTGGGCTTGCCGCCTCGATCATCGCTGTCGAGGCCTTTATCGCAACGCATCCTGATTTTGCGGGCGCCATTGAGATCTCGGGCACGGCTGACGAGGAATCCGGTGGCTATGGTGGCGTCGCCTATCTGGCCGAACAAGGCTATTTCGATCCTGCCCGCGTTCAGCATGTGATCATCCCGGAACCGCTGAACAAGGATCGCGTGTGCCTTGGCCATCGCGGCGGCTGGTGGGCAGAGATCGAGACATTCGGCGAAATCGCCCATGGCTCCATGCCGTTTCTGGGCGATTGCGCGGTGCGCCATATGGGTGCTGTGCTGACCGAATTCGAAGACAAGCTCTACCCCGCCATGGCCACCCGCACGACCGACATGCCGGTGGTGCCGGAAGGGGCGCGCTCATCAACAATGAACATCAACTCCATCCATGGTGGCCAGCCGGAACAGGACGCGGACTACACCGGCCTGCCCGCCCATTGCGTGCCGGATAGTTGCCGGATCGTCATCGACCGCCGGTTCCTCGCAGAGGAAAATATCGACGATGTGCGCGGCGAAGTGACAAAGCTGCTCGAAGACCTCAAGGCAAGCCGCGACAAGTTCGACTATGACCTGCGTGAGATCAACGTGGTCCTGCCCAGCATGACAGACCGCGACGCGCCCGTAGTGCAGATCGTGGCAGCGCAGATCGAGCAAGTGCTTGGCAAACCCGCGGAATTTGTGGCCTCGCCCGGGACCTACGACCAGAAACATATCGACCGGATCGGCAAACTGAAAAACTGCATCGCCTATGGGCCGGGGATCCTGGAACTGGCGCATAAGCCGGATGAGTATGTCGGAGTGGAGGATATGATCGACAGCGCCAAGGTGATGGCGGGGGCTTTGGTGGATATACTATTGACCCCGTCCCGGGCTTGACCCGGGGCCTCTAGGAAGGTGCTGGTTGAGGTCCCCGGTCAAGCCCGGGACGTGTGACGCTAGACGGCGATGTTATCGATCAGCCGGACACCAGCCAGCCAAGCCGCAGCAAACAACCGGGCATCCGGAACCGTTTGATCCAACAGCGATAAATCCCTGCCATCGCGCAGTTCCAGATAGTCGATATCGTTGAACCCGGCGGCCAGTATCCGCGTCTTGGCATCCTCCGCGATGTCGCTCATCCCGTCTCCGTCACGCAATTGCGCGCGCATATCCTCCATCACTTCGGCCAACACAGGCGCCTTGATCCGCGACCGGTCCGACAGCAGCAAGTTGCGCGAGGACATCGCCAGTCCGTCCTCTTCCCGAATGGTGGGGCAGCCGACAACCTCGATCGGGATATCCAGATCGGCGGCGAGGCGGCGGACGACCTGTAGCTGCTGATAATCTTTCTCGCCAAAGAACGCGAAGTCGGCGGAGGTCTGCAGGAACAGCTTCGATACCACGGTCGCAACACCGTCAAAATGACCGGGGCGGGCAGCCCCGCAAAGCATATCCGTTAGCCCCTCCACACTGACGTTTGTCGCAAAACCATCGGGATAAATCTGTTCCGGATCAGGGACATAGATCAGATCGACGCCAATCGACTCCAGCTTTCGCGCGTCGTCTTCCTCGGTCCGCGGGTAGCTATCCAGATCGTCGGGATTGTTGAACTGCTTGGGGTTCACGAAGATCGTCACGATCACCCGGTCGCAGCGTTCGCGGGCAGCGCGGGCCAGTGACAAATGCCCCTGATGCAGCGCGCCCATAGTGGGGACAACGCCGATGGTTTCGTCTGCCTTGCGCCAGATGGCGGTCTGCGCGCGCAGGTCCGCCAAAGTCCGCTTTATGGGCGCGATCACTTGGGAGCCTCGTCCGCAAACACATGCTCTGGCCCCGGAAAATCCCGCGCCCGCACATCGGCTGCATAGGCGGCAATCGCCGCCGCCCCGTCATCGCCCAAATGTGCGTAACGCTTGACGAATTTCGCCTTGAAGGCTGTGAACAGGCCCAACATATCATCGACCACAAGGATTTGCCCGTCGCATCCTGCGCTCGCGCCGATGCCGATGGTCGGGATCGGCGCGCGGGCCGTGATTTCGTCGGCCAAACTCTCTGGCACTTTCTCCAGCACCACGGCAAAGGCCCCCGCTGCCGTCACCGCATCCGCATCGGCGAGGGCCGCATCGCGCGCATCGCCGCGCCCCTGCACCTTGTAGCCGCCAAGTGTGTTGATGGATTGCGGCGTCAGCCCGATATGAGCCATCACCGGAATGCCACGCGCCACAAGAAAGGCAATGGTTTCAGCCATTTGGGTGCCGCCTTCCAGCTTCACGGCCCCCGCCCCGGTTTCTGCCATCAGCCGAGCGGCATTGCGAAACGCCTGCTCCTTGCTTTCCTCGTACGACCCGAACGGCATGTCGATCACCATCATGGCCGAGGTCAGCCCGCGCGCGACAGCCTGCCCGTGCAGGATCATCATCTCCATCGTCACCCCAAGGGTGGATGGCAGCCCGTGCAGGACCATGCCCACACTGTCGCCCACCAGCACAAAGTCGCAGTGTTCATCCATCATCTGCGCCATCGGCGTAGTATAGGCGGTCAGGCTGACGAGCGGCGTGCCACCCTTGGCGGCGCGAATATCATCGGGGAGGGGGGCACGTTTTTTGGCAGTGGCGCTCATGATGTTTCCCTTTCCTGTTGGGCGGGAATTACCAGCCGGCGAGGTGCGTTTCTAGCGCAAATGTGTCGCCGGAGCGGAGCGTAAGATATGCGCGCGGCGGGCGTTGCGTTGCCCCCACCGCACGGTGGTTTTTGCGATTCGAGCGAATCGTGAGTTAACGCCTTATTTTGCTGTGAAATGCCCGGTCGGCATCGCGTCGGATTTGCGTCGGCAAAACGTCGGACCTTTTGGCGGGGTTTGGTGGGATTAAGGATGCGCGCGGTGGGGTTTGTTAATGGGTGTTTGGGCAAAGGATCATCAACCAGCGCAAGAGGCGGCAGATGGGCGCTGAGTGGGACGCGCTTTGTTCTGAAACATGGCAGGTACGGCTTCGTGTGGCGATTTTTGCCGATTAGAGTCGGCGTTGCATTCGCGCTTTTCCCCTCTTCGACATAAGCACGCCAAAGATCCGGGTGCTTTCGGCCGGTTCACCGGCGGCACCGGGCTTTGTTTTGGTCACACGAACGATATCTAGATTGAGTAGTCGTCTATGAGAGGTGAGGGTTTGGCAAATTTCGTCAGGTCGTCTTTGTCAGTGATCCTAATACGGTTGCCATCCACCTCGACACCATAGGGTAGAAGGCCTTTGAAGGCGCGGCTCAGATTTTCGGGGGTCATCCCAAGAGATGAGGCCAACTTACGCTTTTCGAGCGTCAGTTCGAATTCACCGGCCCCATCAAGGCCCTCGTGCTGGCGTAGCAGATAATTGGCGAGCCTTTCCAGCGACGTGCGAAGTTTGAGATCCTTCTGCGATTTAATGACCGAACGGTAGCACTGCGCCAACTCAGTCACGATGGCCCGGGCGAAATCATGGTCGGTTGCAAAGATGTCACGGACATGTTGGCTAGGGATCAGTGCGATGCGGCTTTTCTCGAGTGTCTTTGCGGACATCAGATAGGGCGCGTCCTTGATCGTGGCGGCAAGGATAAAGGTAGACACGGGACGTACTGTCGCCATCACCGTCTCGCGTCCATTCCAACCGGATGACAGCTCTACCGAGCCTGACAGGATCACGTGCAGGAAATCGCTGGGATCACCTTCAATGATCAAATCAATCTGCGGAGGGAAGTTCTGAACATACGACCCACGCATTAGCGCGCTGAAGTTCAAATCCTCCATCTCCGAAAACAGATGAAGGCTGCGCACATCAGGATAATCTGACTCGGGCATAATGTGCGACATTCTGGACTCCTCAGCCAGTTATCGTCTCGTCGTTTGATTTTTGTCAACTGCCCATTTGACACTTGGACAACCGGGTCTTGATTCCGTGATTTGTACCATTTGATAAAAATCGCTAAGTAATTTATTTCATTATGTAAATTACGGTTTCTTGATCTGCATCAAGAGGACTGTGCCGCGCGGCTGTCACCCTTTTCGCAAGGCGCTCGCAACTCTGTCCGAGCGCAAAAGCCGAAGGGGACAGTTGATGGAACTACAAAACAAGGCCACCGCCCTGTGGTCAAACTTTTTCAATGTAAAGATGGTGCAGATCAGGACCTTCCACATGACGTGGTTTGCGTTCTTTTCGTGTTTCTTTGCTTGGTTTGGGATCGCACCGCTGATGAGCGTGGTCCGGGATGAGTTGGGGCTGACACCAAATCAAATCGGCTGGGCAATCATCGGCTCGGTCTCAATGACAATCTTTGCGCGCCTGTTCATCGGTTGGTTATGTGACCGGATCGGGCCACGGAAAGCCTATACTTGGCTTCTGCTGATCGGCTCATTGCCTGTGATGGGCATCGGCCTTGCGCAAAGCTTTGAGACATTCCTGCTGTTCCGCGTCCTGATCGGTGGGATCGGGGCCGCATTCGTCATCACGCAATACCACACATCCGTGATGTTCGCGCCCAATGTGGTGGGTCAGGCGAATGCCACATCTGCCGGCTGGGGGAACCTTGGTGGTGGTGTCACACAATTTGTCATGCCGCTGCTCTTCTCGGTCATGGTGATCGGGTTTGGCTTTTCCGAAGCAGTTGGCTGGCGTTTGTCGATGGTGGTGGTGGGTATCATCATCTTCCTGACCGGTATCGCTTATTACTTCCTGACCCAGGATGCGCCTGACGGCAATTTTGATGACCTGCGTGCTGCGGGCAAGATGGAAGAGAAGGCGAAGGTCACTGGCAACTATATGCATGCCCTGAAGGACCCGCGCGTCTGGGTGCTGTTCGTGATTTACGGTGCCTGCTTCGGCATTGAGCTGACGGTGAATAACGTCGCCGCGCTTTACTTCATGGATTACTTTGACCTGAACCTCGTGACAGCCGGTTTTGTGGCCGCGTCCTTTGGTCTGATGAACCTCTTTGCGCGTACTTTGGGTGGTCTCTTCGGTGACAATTTCGGTTCTCTCTGGGGTCTGAAGGGACGGGCATTCTGGCTTTTTATCTGCCTGTTCTTTGAAGGCTGCGCCTTGATGGTGTTCAGCCAGATGAGTGTGCTGTTCTTGGCATTACCCTCGTTGATCGTCTTCTCGCTGTTCACCCAGATGGCCGAGGGCGCCACCTACTCTGTCGTGCCGTTCATCAACAAGAAGGCCCTTGGCGCGGTTGCCGGTGTGGTCGGTGCAGGCGGTAACGCCGGCGCGGTTCTGGCGGGTTTTCTGTTCAAGAACGTCATCGACTGGTCGCAGGCCTTTTTCATCCTTGGCATCGTGGTGACTTGCGCATCATTCCTGGCCTTCTTTGTCCGGTTCTCGACCCGGCAGGAAGACGAAGAGCGCGCGAACTTTGCCGCCGCCAACATCGAGACCCTGCGCTTGCGCGCGCTCAAGGCGAATGCGGCACTTGAAGAGGGCCTGATAGCGGTCGCCAAGAAAAATGGCGCACAGGCTGCCGAATAGTGCTGAACAAGGCGGGCCAGAACATGGCCCGTCCCACCCCTGAACTTGGAGAAATCAAGTGGGACAAGATCTGACAAATTGGAACATCGAGGACGACAGTTACTGGTCCTCTACCGGCAAATCGATTGCCACGCGCAACCTGTGGATATCGATCCCATCGTTGCTGTGCGGTTTTGCGGTTTGGTTGTATTGGGGCATCATCACGGTGCAGATGCTTAACCTTGGGTTTGAGTTCGCAAAATCCGACCTCTTCACCCTAGGTGCCATCGCCGGTCTGACCGGAGCAACGCTGCGTATTCCATCCACGTTCTTTATTCGCATCGCGGGTGGGCGTAATACAATCGTCTTTACCACCGCCTTGCTGATCATCCCCGCTCTGGGCACTGGGCTGGCTCTGCAAGACCCCAACACACCATTGTGGTACTTCCAGATCCTTGCATTCCTGTCGGGCATCGGCGGCGGTAACTTCTCGTCCTCGATGTCCAATATCAGCTTCTTTTACCCAAAGAAGATCCAAGGTTTTGCCTTGGGCATGAATGCCGGTCTGGGTAACTTTGGCGTGACCACCATGCAAATCCTGATCCCATTGGCGATGACAATGGGCATCTTTGGCGGCGAGAGCCGCACTTTGGTCAACACATCCGGTACCCTGATCGGTAAGATCCCCGCGGGGACCGAGACTTACATTCAAAACGCGGGCCTGATCTGGCTGGTGTTCCTGATCCCGCTGGTCATCATCGGCTGGTTCGGCATGAACAATATCCGTGATGAGCATGTCTCGCCAAACATCCCGAACCCGTTGGGTGCCTTTGCGACCATCACCGGGATGCTATTGATCGGCTTTGCAACCGCTGCCTTCGGTTTGTGGTTGCTGCTGCCAGGGACCGAGGCGGGTTTGCCGACATCCGGCATTGGCCTGTCGAAATGGATCGTGCTGCCCATCGTCATCGCGCTGACCGTCTTGGGTCTGAAGATGATCCCCGGTGCCGTAGGCCAGAACCTGAGCCGCCAGTACCAGATCTTTGGCAACAAACACACTTGGGCCATGACTGTGATCTACACCATGACCTTTGGTTCGTTCATCGGCTATTCGGCTGCTCTGGCACTTACCATCAAGGTCGTCTTCGGCTTCAGTCACCTCGAAGTGGATGGTTTGATGACCCATGACACCGTGAACCCCAACGGCCCATCGGCCTTGATGTTCGCCTGGATGGGGCCATTCATCGGCGCGCTGATCCGTCCGATTGGCGGGATGATGGCCGACAAACTGGGCGGTGCACGTGTGACGCAGTGGATTTCGATCATCATGGTCGCCTCTGCCCTGGGTGTCGCCTACTTCATTCAAGCGGCCTATGCCTCTGCGACACCGGAACAGTATTTCTACCCATTCCTGGGCCTGTTCCTGATCTTGTTCGCAGCAACCGGCATCGGCAACGGATCGACATTCCGCACCATCGCCGTGGTCTTCAACAGAGAGCAGGCTGGCCCTGCCTTGGGTTGGACCGCTGCGGTTGCTGCCTATGGCGCATTCATTATCCCCAAAGTGTTCGGCGAACAGCTGAGCGCAGGGCACCCGGAATACGCGCTGTATGGTTTTGCGGTCTTCTACACCGTCTGTATCGCAATCAACTGGTGGTTTTATCTGCGGCCCAATGCCTACGTCCAGAACCCATAAACCTGATGCCTGCCTGTCCCGGCATTCGCGCCGGGGCAGGATCACCCTGACAGGAGAAAAGACATGAGCCACCTGCTCGACAAACTGAACTTTCTGGAATCAAAGAACCTTGAAGAGTTCTCTGATGGCTTCGGCAAGACCACCAACGAAAGCCGCGACTGGGAAGACACCTATCGCAATCGCTGGCGGCACGACAAAGTTGTGCGGTCGACCCACGGGGTGAATTGCACAGGTTCATGCAGCTGGAAAATCTACGTCAAGTCCGGGATCGTAACGTGGGAAACCCAGCAAACAGATTACCCACGCACCCGCGCTGACCTGCCAAATCACGAACCGCGCGGCTGTGCCCGAGGTGCAAGCTATAGCTGGTATTTGTATAGTGCCAACCGCGTGAAGAACCCGCTGGTTCGGGGCCGTTTGATGAAGGTCTGGCGCAAGATGCGCGAGACCATGGAGCCAATCGAGGCTTGGACAAAATTGCAAGCCGATCCGATCCTGCGTGCGTCATACGTGGAGACGCGCGGCAAGGGTGGGTTTGTGCGCGCCACATGGGACGAGGCGACCGAGATCACGGCGGCGGCCAATGCTTACACCGCCAAGACCTATGGTCCTGACCGCGTCTTTGGTTTTTCGCCCATTCCTGCGATGTCGATGGTCTCTTACGCCGCAGGCTCGCGTTACCTGTCGCTGATGGGTGGCGTCTGCATGTCGTTCTATGATTGGTATTGCGACCTTCCTCCAGCATCGCCCATGACGTGGGGCGAACAGACCGACGTGCCGGAAAGCGCAGACTGGTACAACTCCGGTTACCTGCTGCTTTGGGGCTCCAACGTCCCGCAGACACGGACACCTGATGCGCACTTCTATACAGAGGCCCGCTATAAAGGCACTAAATCTGCGGTCATCTGCCCCGATTACTCTGAGGCCGCAAAATTCGGCGATGTCTGGCTGAATGCCAAACAAGGGACGGACGCCGCGCTCGCCATGGCTTTTGGTCACGTGATCCTGCGCGAATTCCACCTTGATCGTCAGGCCGAGTATTTTGAGGACTACACGCGCAAGTATTCCGACTTCCCCATGCTGGTGAAGCTGGAAAAAAGGGACGGTAAGCTAGTGCCCGGCCGTTTCCTGCGAGCCGATGATCTGGACGGCAAGCTGGGCGAAGACAACAATCCCGAATGGAAGACAGTCGCCTTTGATGAGATTTCGAACGGGCTGGTCGCGCCCAACGGTTCGGTCGGATATCGCTGGGGTGAGGACGGCGAATGGAACCTTGAGGAAAAGGCGAAAGAGGCTGACACCAAGCTGAAGATGTCGTTCGTTCTGGAAGAAGACCAGGATGATATCGTCGGAGTCGATTTCCCCTATTTTGGCGGTCAGGCCTACGGTCAGTTCGCGACCGATGCCGACCATCCCGACGTGCTGACCCGCAACATTCCTGTCAAAAAAATCAAGACTGCCGAGGGCGACATCAAAGTAGCGACCGTCTTTGACCTGTTCTGCGCCAACTACGGCCTTGACCGGGGTCTGGGCGGCGATTGGGTCACAGCCGACTACGCCGACGATATGCCTGGTACACCTGCCTGGGCCGAGAAGATCACCGGCGTGCCAGCTGACAAGATCGCCCATGTGGCCCGTGAGTTCGCGGACAATGCCGAAAAGACCCAAGGCAAGTCGATGATCATCATCGGCGCTGCGATGAACCACTGGTTCCATATGGATATGAACTATCGTGGGGTCATCAACATGCTGGTCATGTGCGGCTGCGTGGGCAAATCGGGCGGTGGCTGGGCGCACTATGTGGGGCAGGAAAAGCTGCGGCCGCAGACCGGCTGGCAGCCGCTGGCCTTTGCGCTGGATTGGAACCGTCCACCACGGCATATGAACTCCACTTCCGCTTGGTACGCACATACCGATCAGTGGCGCTATGAGACACTGAAAGCCGAGGAGATTTTGTCACCTACAGCGCCCGAAGGTGATTGGGATGCGAGCCTAATCGACTATAATATTCGTGCCGAACGCATGGGCTGGTTGCCATCTGCTCCGCAGCTGAAAACAAACCCCTTGGAGGTGGCGAAGGCTGCGAAAGAAGCAGGCAAGGAAATCTCGGCATATGTGGCCGAGAACCTCAAGTCCGGCGATCTGGAAATGTCCTGCGAGGACCCCGACAACCCCGCCAACTGGCCGCGCAACCTGTTTGTCTGGCGGTCTAACCTGTTGGGATCATCGGGCAAGGGTCACGAATACTTCCTCAAGCACCTGCTTGGCACCGATCACGGCGTGCTGGGCAAGGATCTCGGCGAAGATGGTGGCCAGTTGCCGAAAGAAGCCAAGTGGCACCCCGATGCCCCACGCGGCAAGCTGGACCTGCTGGTGACCATCGACTTCCGTATGTCGACCACTGCGGTCTACTCCGACATCGTTCTGCCAACAGCGTCTTGGTACGAAAAGGACGACATGAACACGTCGGACATGCACCCATTCATCCACCCGCTGCAGGCGGCGGTTGATCCGGCGTACGAAAGCAAATCCGACTGGGAAATCTTCAAATCCATCGCGAAGAAATTCCAGGAGATCACACCAGGTTATCTGGAGAAGGAAACCGATATCGTCGCATTGCCGATCCTGCACGACACCCCGGCGGAGATTGCGCAGGATCAGGTCAAGGACTGGAAGAAAGGCGAATGCGATCTGATCCCCGGCAAGACGGCCCCGGCCTATGTGGCGGTCGAACGCGACTACACCGCGATCTATGACCGATTTACTGCTCTTGGTCCGCTCATGGACAAGCTGGGCAATGGCGGTAAAGGCATCACATGGAACACACAGGAGGAGATCGACAATCTCTCAGCCCTGAACGGCGTGCAACTGGATGGCGCTGCGGCCGGCCGGCCCAAGATCGAAACTGCCATCGACGCCTGCGAAGTCATCCTGATGCTCGCGCCCGAGACAAACGGCAACGTCGCCGTAAAAGCATGGGAGGCGCTGGAAAAAGCCACAGGACGTGAACACGCGCATCTGGCCGAAGGTGAGCATCACCAGAAAATCCGCTTTCACGATATTGCCGCGCAGCCACGCAAGATCATTTCCAGCCCCACATGGTCGGGGATTGAAAGCGACAAGGTCAGCTATAACGCGGGCTACACCAATGTGCATGAGTTGATCCCGTGGCGCACCCTGACCGGGCGACAACAGCTTTATCAGGACCATTTGTGGATGCTGGCGTTTGGCGAAGGCTTCATGTCCTACCGTCCGCCGATTGATCTGAAAACCATCACCAAGGACGTGCAGGATGATGGCGACAACCTTGTGCTCAACTTCATTACGCCACACCAGAAATGGGGCATCCACTCCACCTATTCCGACAACCTGTTGATGCTGACGCTCAACCGGGGCGGGCCGGTGATCTGGATATCGGAGGTGGACGCCAAAAGCGCGGGCATCGTCGATAACGACTGGGTCGAGCTTTACAACACCAACGGCGCGCTGACCGCGCGGGCGGTGGTGTCCCAGCGGATCAAGGAAGGCACGACCTTCATGTATCACGCGCAAGAAAAGATCGTGAATACACCCGGATCGGAAAAGACCGGACACCGGGGCGGCATCCACAATTCGGTCACCCGCGCGGTCCTGAAACCCACCCACATGATCGGCGGCTACGCCCAACAATCCTACGGCTTCAACTACTACGGCACCGTTGGATCGAACCGGGATGAATTCGTCGTGGTCCGAAAGATGAAGAAGGTCGACTGGCTCGACAAAGAAGAAAGCTGGAAAGCACCTGCACAGGAGGCAGAGACATGAGAATCCGCGCACAAATCGGCATGGTGCTGAACCTCGATAAATGCATCGGGTGCCATACATGCTCTGTCACTTGCAAGAATGTCTGGACGAGTCGCGACGGCGTTGAATACGCCTGGTTCAACAACGTGGAAACCAAACCCGGTTTGGGCTACCCGACTGACTGGGAAAATCAGGAACGGTGGAAAGGTGGCTGGGAACGGACGAAATCCGGGAAATTGCAGCCTAAACAGGGCAGCAAATGGCGCATCCTGTCCAACATCTTTGCCAACCCCTCCATGCCCGAAATCGACGACTATTATGAACCTTTCGATTTCGACTATGACCACCTGAAATCCGCCCCCGAGATGGAGGCGTTCCCAACGGCACGCCCGCGTTCCAAGATCACCGGCGAGCGGATTGAGAAGATCGAAAAGGGCCCGAACTGGGAAGAAATTCTTGGCGGCGAATTTTCCAAACGCTCTGGCGATTACAACTTCGAAGGCATCCAGAAAGAAATCTATGGGGAATACGAGAATACATTCATGATGTACCTCCCCCGGCTTTGCGAACACTGCCTGAACCCGGCTTGCGCATCGTCCTGCCCATCAGGCGCGATCTATAAGCGCGAAGAAGATGGCATCGTTCTGATTGACCAGGAAAAGTGCCGTGGCTGGCGCATGTGTGTTTCGGGCTGCCCCTACAAGAAAATCTACTACAACTGGGAAAGCGGCAAATCCGAGAAATGCACATTGTGTTATCCCCGGATTGAAAGCGGCAACCCAACGGTCTGTTCGGAAACCTGTGTGGGGCGCATCCGTTATCTGGGCGTCATGCTCTATGACGCCGACAAGATCGAAGATGCGGCGAACATGGAGGATGAACAGGACCTCTATGATGCGCAACTGGGTGTGTTCCTTGACCCTAATGATCCCGTCGTGATCGAAACAGCGCGCGCGGACGGTATCCCAGAGGATTGGATCAAAGCCGCTCAGGAAAGCCCGATCTGGAAGATGGCGATGGAGTGGAAAGTCGCTTTCCCTCTGCACCCGGAATACCGGACGCTGCCGATGGTTTGGTATATCCCGCCGTTGTCGCCAATCCAGAATGCCGCTGAGGCGGGCGCGATTGGCACTAGCGAAGGCATGCCGGACGTCAAGGACCTGCGCATTCCGGTCAGATACCTCGCCAATATGTTGACTGCTGGCGATGAAGCCCCGGTTGTCACAGCATTGGAACGGATGCTGGCGATGCGGTCTTACATGCGCTCCAAAACGATCGAGGGCGTTATCGACGAAGGGATCGCCGCACGCGTCGGCCTGTCGGGCCGCGTGATCGAGGACATGTACAAGATCATGGCCCTTGCCGATTATGAGGACCGCTTTGTCATTCCGACAACGCACCGCGAACAGGTCGAGGAAGCTTACGACCTGCGCGGCGGCTGCGGCTTTACCGATACCAACGGGTGCGGCGGCGGTTCATCGAAGGGATCGCTATTCGGCGGCTCCAAAAAACCCCTGAAAATGCCAACGGAGGCAATGTGATATGGGCCAGCCAATAGTAGATCGTACTCTCAAAGCATTCTCACTTCTTCTCAGTTACCCGACCTGCGCGTTGCAGCATGCCATGCCCGAGATTAGCGCCATTCTGGCCTCGGACACGCGATTGACAGCAACAGCCCGTCGGGCGTTGCGCCCGCTGGTGGAGGCGCTAAGCGGGCGCGACATCTATGACCTTGAAGAGCAGTATGTGCTGCTCTTCGACCGATCGCGCACCCTGTCATTGAACCTGTTTGAACATGTTCACGGCGAAAGCCGGGATAGGGGCGGGGCAATGGTGTCACTGGTCGAAACCTACCGCGAAGGTGGTTTTGATCCTGTGACATCTGAATTGCCGGATCACTTGCCTGTTTTGCTGGAATTCCTGTCCACCCGCTCCCCTATGGTCGCGCAGGACACTCTGGCGGATGCGGCACATATCTTTGAAGCCTTGAACGCCCGGCTGATCCGGCGGGAAAGCCCTTACAGTGCCGTATTCGCCAGCCTTCTTCAGCTGGCAGGTGTGAAGGCCGACAAGGAAGCGGTCGCAGAAATGCTGGCCCAGCCTGACGATGATCCAACGGACTTGGAAGCCCTTGATGAGGTCTGGGAAGAAAGCGAAGTGCTGTTCGGCCCTGACCCCAATGCAGGTTGTCCGCAGGCGCGCGAGATGCTCGCCCAAATGGACCTGCCCATCAACCCACCACCGCAACACGCGGCAGAATAAGGAGACACCGAAATGCTTGAGAATTTCGATATCGACTTCATCATCTTCGGCATCATGCCTTATGCCGCGCTGACCATTCTGGTTATCGGCTCCATCGCCCGCTACGACCGTGATCAGTACACGTGGAAAAGCTCTTCCAGCCAGTTGTTGCGCCGCAAGCAGCTGATGTGGGGGTCCATCCTGTTCCATGTTGGGATCATCACCATCTTCTTTGGGCATTTGGTGGGCTTGTTTACCCCGGTTTGGGTGCTTGATGCGCTTGGCGTGCCTTATGCGCTCAAGCAGTGGATGGCCGTGATCATAGGGGGGCCTGCAGGGATCGCTGCGCTGATCGGAGGCACGTTGCTGTTGCACCGCCGCCTGACTGAGCCACGTATCCGCGCCACATCCAGCTGGATGGACATCACCATCATGGTGCTGATCTGGCTGCAACTGGCCATCGGCCTGCTGACAATCACGCAGACCCTGCAACATATGGACGGTTCCGAAATGGTCCGCTTTATGAGCTGGTCGCAAAGCATCGTGACATGGAACATCAACGCCTGGGTGACTGTGGTTGACGTGCACTGGCTCTATAAGCTGCATATCTTCCTGGGCCTGATCATCACCGCACTCTTCCCGTTCTCGCGGTTGGTCCATATGATCTCGGGTTTCGCGGCACCCGTGAAGTATCTGACGCGTCCCGGCTATCAGATCGTGCGGTCGCGTCGCGGCAAGGCACTGCCCAAGCGCAGCGCCCCCAAGACAACACCGGCGGAGTAAAGCAGATGAACGCAGCACTCTTCCCTGATCTGATCGTCAATGGTGAAACCGTGCCGCACACATTGGTGGCAGCGGAAACCCAAAACCACGATGCCCCGGCTGGAAAGCCGGGCATCGCCTGGCGCAAGGCCGCAAACGCCGTGGCGATCCGCACCCTTCTGTTGCAAGAGGCAAGGGCGCGCGGACTGAAACCTGAGCGTAAAGAGGTGGCGCCGGACAAGTTCGAAACAGATGAGGAGGCTCAAATCAGGGGCCTTCTTGAAATGGTCGTTGATCCGGAATTACCGGAAGACGACGCGATCTATGCGGAGTGGAAGAAAGACCCTAGCCGTTTTCGCGCGCCACCTTTGTGGGAGGTCTCCCATATCCTGTGCGCGTGCGATCCTCGCGATGAAAAGGCCAAGCACGATGCGATGCACCGGGCCGAAGCTCTGATCCCGCTCGTCGGCAAAGACGCCAAAAGCTTTGCCGTGATTGCGTCGCGTGAAAGCGATTGCGGGTCCAAATCATCCGGCGGCACCCTGGGCCAGCTTGGACCGGGCGACACCGTGCCCGAGTTCGAGGCGATCCTGCGCCATCTGGACGAGGGCGAAGTCACACCCCAACCGATCCTGACGCGGCATGGCTGGCATATCGTGCGCATGGATGCCGTGGCCCTTGGGGCCGTGCTTCCTTTTGCGGCAGTGAAACCAAAAATCGCCGAGGCCATGGAAAAAGCATCATGGGCACGGCAAGCCCAGAAATTCGTGCAAAAACTGGTCGCGTCTGCCGAAATCACCGGCGCGGACCTCCGATCCGTCTAGCCCCAAGAAGGGCGAGATAATGGGTAAACATACATGACATCTGAACAGGGGGGATTGCCTTGAACCAACAGCGGTTTCGCGGTTGGCTGAACCGCTAAAGTTCACCCACGAAGACTAACTGCGCGCGCGTCAAATTTGTCAAAAGGCTAATCAAATCGCTCAGGGCTAGGCCCCCGGCTCGACAGGACTTTCTACAGCATTGCGGTTTTAGCCAATGAAATGCCGTTGCATCTGCGGGACGAAGAAGAGGATTTGTTCCCGCCTTTCCGCGCTATGCAAGCCTAAGGATAAGATCAAAAACCATCATAAGACTGAAGAAGGATCACGCAAACGCGGGTAAGGATACGCCCCAGATCGCGCAAATTCTCGAAGCCCTCGCTGGCGCGGATATCGTCCGGCATCGGCGTGTTTTTTTTGACGGTGACACTCATGGTACCTCCTTCATTTTGGCGGGTCAGATAGTGGCGCACCGGCAGCCTTACTAATCGGAACGGGGTGTCGCGCGAGGATTGCTTGACCTGGGCTCCGCCCGTTCAAGGCGGAAACGGTCCAGTGGACCGTTTCAAAGACGCCGCTCATCCCTCACCGTTCGGTTGTTTTCGCGATTAAGCGCGAATCATGGGTTAACGCCTTATTTTGCTGTGAAATGCCCGGTCGGCATCGCGTCGGATTTGCGTCGGCAAAACGTCGGACCTTTTGGCGGCGTTTGGTGGGGTTAACGGTGCGTGCGGTGGGGTTTGTTAACGGGTGTTAGGGATTCGACATGGATGAGATCATCAATCCTGATGTTTTGTGGAAACGTTCTAATGCAGTCTGTGGGCCGTGAATGATGGAAATGTGCGATAGTGGCCGACATTGCGTTTTTGCAGTTGCTCCAGAAATGCATCCGAGCAGTACAGGCTGCGTTTGAAATACTTGTCCATCCAAAGATGGCGTCCCGCGATAGCGTCCTCGGCCCAGGTAATCTTTGGCCATACAGCGGTTTCAAGGTAGCGACGCAAGGTTCCATTCATGTGCTTTGGAACGACCTCCGATTGTTCGGGGATGATTCCATCAATCAACTGATCCGCGCGGAACAGGAAATGCTTGGTGTCAAACAACTCTTCCGACTGCGAATACAGCGAGACCAGATGAAAGAAATGTACGCCAGGCTCCATTTCTTCAATCAGCGCCTTCATGCCCTCATCAAAGAAAATATCATAGGCGAAGCGCCCGCTGCAAATTGCGGGAACAGTTGTGTGTCTTTTTCTGTTGTTTATCGTCAGGCCATAGGGAATTGGCGGAAGATCTGGATGGAAGGGAACACCATGCTCCATTCCCAAATGACTATATTTTTCAGGAAGCTGATTCTGTTCTTCTTCCGTCAGCATGTCCCCCCAGTGCAGTTCGCGACTATCAGTGATCTCTGCCGTCAGTTGCCAAGGCATTTATGATTTCCCTTCTTTTGGGCCATGCATGGTTTGCGGCTCCGTTGTTCCTAACGATTCCATGTGCGTCAGCATGATCATGATCTACGACGTCAGCGGATCGCCGTCATTTCCTGGTTGTTCTAGGTCGGATGTAGTCGAACAAGTGCATCACAATGGCCTGGTCTTGAACAACCACACTTTCAGCCCTCCGTGCGGGATGGCTGGACCTTTGGGGCCGAAGGGGAGGCCGGTGGCTTTGGCGAGGCTGGCGTCGTTGGTGACGATCCCGACCCGCCAGCCTGTGAACCGTGATTTGAGCGTTTCCCCCAGCCCCGCATAGACGCTGTAGAGCATTTTCGGATTGCCGATCCGTCCGCCGTAGGGCGGGTTGCAGATGATCAGGCCGGGGGGCCCTTCGGGTCGCTGGATGTCGCTGGCGTTGAGGTTCTGGAAGGTGATCAGGTGGCCGACGCCCGCCCGTTCGGCGTTGGCGGTCGCCATGCGCACCGCGCCTGCGTCACGGTCGGAGCCGTGGAAGTGGATGCCCGGTGCGTGGGTTTCACCCACCCTACGCAGGTCTTGCCACGTGCCGGCGTTGAAGCTGGCGAGCTGTTCGAAGGCGAAGGACCGGGTGCGGCCGGGGTGCAGGCCTGCCGCGATCTCTGCCGCTTCGATGACGAAGGTGCCGGAGCCGCACATGGGGTCGAGCACGGGTTCGCGCCCGGTGTAGCCGCATTCGCGCAGCATCAGTGCTGCCAGCGTTTCGCGCATGGGGGCCTTGCCCACAGCCTCTTTGTGCCCGCGCTTGTGCAGGCTTTCGCCGGATGTGTCGACGCTGAGTGTGACCCGGTTGTCGTCGATCCGCGCCTTGATGGCGATAGGGGCGTCGGCGCTGATCTGGTAGCCTTGCGCCTTGAGCGCATTTTCAATCCGCTGGGTGGCGGCGCCAGCGTGGTAGATCTTGGATTTGCGGGATGTCGCGACCTCGACCCGCACGGGCACGTCCGTCCGCAGCACGTCGCCCCAGGGAAATTTACGCGCCCGCTTATCCAGCTGGGCCAGGTGGAAAGCCATGAAGGACCCGATCCGCGCCAGTACCCGTGTGGCCCCGCGCATGGTCAGGTTGGCCTGCCAGACATCCGCCCATGTGCCGGTGATCGTGACCCCGCCGGGTGTGACTTTCGCATCGGCAAAGCCGTTTTCATGCGCCTCTGCCAGCAAGGCCTGTTCGAGCCCCGGGGTCGCGGTCATGAAAATTTCGAACCTGTTTGTCATTGGAGGTGCATAGTGGTAAGCCTGTGGCGCGCGCAAGGGTGGGTGGCCGACGATGGATGACGGGTCTCTGGGGGCTATCCCAGTGGGTTTGCCGAACACGCGTTCATTGTGACCGGCTGATCCTTTGGGTTGTAGCAATTTTTTGCCTGCCGATCTGGCAGTGATCAGCGCCTTATCGCCCTGAAACTGGGTCCGCGTCAGTCCCCTTTGCCCGCGGTGCATGGGCTGCCTACAAGAGTCTCCGGGGCGCTTGGAGAGACACAATGAAATATCATCTTTCGGTCCTGGCGGTCTGCGCCCTCGCAGCCTGCGGGAGCAGCAGCGGTGGATCCAGCACGTCAACGATGGGTGCATCGAATTTGCAGGCTACGCCCTCCGTGCCCAGCGCGCCCACCAATCAGAGCTTTGCGGGTCTGCTGAACAATGCCCGGGCCGGCAATGGCGCCGGTGCCGTCAGCTATGATGCCCGTTTGGGTGCGGCTGCCCAGGGCCATGCCAATGACATGCTGGCCAATAACTATTTCAGTCATACCGGGCGCAACGGGTCGAGCGCTGGCGATCGCATCAGGGCGCAGGGCTATAACTGGCGGACCTATGGCGAGAATATCGCCCGTGGTCAGCAGACCGAGGCGGATGTTTTTCGTTCCTGGCAGAATTCCAGTGGGCACCGGCGTAACAATCTAAACCCGAATTTCGAGGAATTTGGTCTGGCCAAGGCCGGGTCCGGGTCAAACAAGTATTGGGTTCTGGTGCTGGCGACCGAGCGTTAGAAGTTCGATGAAATCCCGACCCGTGCCTGCAGTTGTGAACTGGTGAACTGGTCCACATTGGATTTGGTTCGCCGTGCGGAGACCGACACGCTGGGCGAAAAGCCGAAATAGCTGATATCCTCAAAGATAACCGTGCCGCCGATGCTCGCATAATCGTCCCGGCGACCGTCGAGTGAGAGCGAGAATTCCTTGTATTCGGTGTGCCCCACGCCGAGGGAGAAAGACCATTTGGTCCCCAGTATCGCCTGATCGAAACCGTAGCCCAGCGTCAATTGGGTGTCGGTGAAGTTTTCTTCGATATCGTTGGCGTCGTTGAACAGCCCTGTCACGGATACATCCAGCCGGTCATTATTGGGAAGTGTCTGGGTGTATAGCAGCCCGAGCGTGTAGATGAACCGGTCAGGAAATCTGTCGTCGATCAGTTTGCGTTCTTCCAGTTGCCCGATGACACCTAAGACGGCGGACGGTCCCATCTTCATATCCTGTCGCAGTGACACCCGCCAGTTGTTCCACAACAGGTCCCCGCTATACCACACCCGGCCCAGCCCCAGTGACAGGCTTGTCGGTCCTTCGGGCGAGACCAGCCATTCCTGATTGATCGAGATATCGGCCAGCGCCAAGGCATAGTCACTGCCTGACAGGTCAGGCACCCGATCTTGCGTATCTTCCGACAGGGTGTAAGTCCGCCCGAACACGTAGAGGCCCAGAGACGTGCGTTGCCGGTCGGAACTGGCAATCCTGTACGAGAGTTGCGCATCGCCTGAATACTCGATCCCCGACAGCGCCACGCTGCTGGGGGGCAGTCCGAATTCGATGTCCAGCCCTTCGAGCCTGAACGTGTCGCTGTCCGCCCCGTTATTAATGTTATCGGATGGTGCTGCGTTGAAATTGAACTGTGCGGAAAGCGGGTTTTCTTCGCGGATTCGGCTGAATTCGGTGACGATGGTCGCCGCGTCCTCGCTTGAGTTGATGTGGTTGGCCGCCTGCCGCAGCCACCATTCGGCCCGCACATATTGCCGTGCCGCAAACCGTGCCCCGCCAGCCAGACGGGCCGATTGCAGCTTTTCCTCCCGGGTTTGCGCGATGCGGTAAGCCTGGCCAGCAGTTCGGGCGGCCTCTGGATGCTGTCCCAGCTCCGATAGGGCTAAAGCCCGCAAGAAGAGTGCGGCGAAATTGTTGGGGGATTGTTCCAGGGCGGCATCGCTCAGCGTCAGCGCGGTTGCCGGATCACCCCCGGTCAGGGCCGTTTCCGCGTCCAGCACGATCTGGTCGGTCGCGGTTTGCGCAAACGCCGTCGTGGCACACAGCGCGATGGCACCGCTGAGACGACAAAGAAAGTTCATAATCGCAAGGCCTTTTACATCATAACGCCGCTGGAATGCGCGAAACTACCGACAATTGTGACATGGGCAAGGCATCCCGCAATTGTGGCCAAAACATGGCCGTGAAACGCGTGATGTGAGCGAAATATCGCCGTAAAATCAATGCGTAACGCTGACCGCTTACGAGATGATGATGTTGTGTCTACCACTTCTGTCTGGGGGCCCAGGAGATGATAGATGAAGTACGCAATTTCTTTGGTGGCCCTTTGCCTGCTGCCAGCATGTATGGGTGGCGGGTCGGACGGACCATCGGCCCCGACAACACAGCTCAACACTGACTTTGGCACCCTGCTGAACGGCGCCCGCATGAGCAATGGCGCTGGTGAGGTTGATTTTGACATACGTGTCGCCAACGCGGCAGACTTCCACGCACGGGATATGGTCAGGGACGGGTACTTCGGTCATGACGATGTGATAGATCCGCTTGCCGATTGTGGAGACCCCTGCGACGCTGGTGAACGTCTGCTGGACCAAGGCTATACTTGGAAAGTGTTTTACGAGGGCATTGGTCGCGGCAACAACCTGACCCTTCAGCAGCTGTTGGACGCGTGGGAAGCCGGTGGTGCCGGTGCCGACTTCAGTGTCGATAATGACAATGGGGCGTCGAACAACATTAACCTTGCCGATTTTGAGCATTTTGGCATCGCAAAGGCCGGGCCTGATAATAACCAGCGCTGGGTTCTTTTGCTGGCTGATCCCACAGACCCTTAAGAGCCCTGTGGCGTTCTGGCGGTTTCCGGTTTCGGTTTCGGCTTGGTGATCTCTTCCAAGGCCCTGAGTGGCCGCTTGACCGCCTCGCCCAGTCCCGGGCGGGTCGGCGCGGCCATTTGCTTGCTGACTTCGACGATCAGAACCCCACCGGCCACGACGAAAGGCATGTTGTGACCGACCTTTTCAAGCAGCCCTGCTGATTTGCGCCAGAGCTTGGCTGAAGACGGCGGTTGGTAGAGCGCCGATAAGGTGTGTTCGGTGACAAAGCGATGCTTGCGCAACTGCGCCTCAAGCTGGCCCAGCGAATAGGGTCGCCCGTAGCCGAACGGTGTGGCGTCTGATCGTGACCAGAGCCCGCCCCGGTTGGGCACGATGAATATTGCCCGCCCGCCAGGGCCGAGGACCCGCCAGGCCTCGTCCAGCAGCGACGATGGCGTTTCGGATGTTTCCAGCCCGTGCATCAGCACCAGTTTGTCCACATGCCCGGTTTCCAGCGGCCAGAGCGTGTCTTCGCACAGCACGCTGACATTCTGCGCATCGGGCGGCCATGGCATGACGCCTTGCGGGCCGGGCATCAGCCCGATCACCCGCCGCGCGTCTTTCAGATAGGGCCGCAGCAGGGGGACCGCAAAGCCGAAGCCCACGACCATCTGTCCCTTGGCCTCTGGCCAGAGGTTCACCAGTTCATCCCGGATCACCTTTTGCGCAGCCCGCCCCAACGCGCTGCGGTAGTAGAAATTTCGCAGATCAAGCACGTCGAGATGCATTGCGGTTTGGGTCCCCTTGGGCGAAGCTGGGGCAAGAATACCAACAGGAGGCCGATTTACCATGCCAAACGATTTTGCCCCGATTGATATGGTGGTTGTGCCGTGCCTGTCCGACAACTATGCGTTTCTGGTCCATAACCGTGATACTGGCGAAACCGCGCTGGTCGACGCCCCCGAGGCGAAGCCCATTCAGGCCGCGTTGAAGGCCAAGGGTTGGACCCTGACCGATATTCTGATCACCCATCACCACGGCGATCATATCGATGGAGTGTCGGAGCTGCGTGAAGGGGCGCGCGTTATCGGGGCGGCGCGCGATGCGCACCGGTTGCCACCGCTGGACGTTCAGGTCGCCGATGGAGATGTGATCGAGATATGTGGCGTCGATACGCATGTGCTGGATGTATCCGGCCACACGATTGGCCATATCGCTTATCATATGCCCGAGCCGGAACTGGCCTTTACCGCCGACAGCCTGATGGCGCTGGGCTGTGGTCGCCTGTTCGAAGGGACGGCGGCCCAGATGTGGGAAAGCCTGCAAAAACTGCGTTCATTACCGGAAGACACGATCATTTGTTCGGGTCATGAATATACCGAAACCAATGCCCGTTTTGCCCTGTCCCTTGACGCTGACAATAACGACCTTATCTCTCGTGTCGAAGGGATTGAGGCCGCGCGCGCTGCCGGACGCCCGACTGTGCCTTCCGCACTTGATGAAGAAATGCGCACGAACCCGTTTTTGCGGGCCGATGACCCTGCGTTCAAGGCTGTGCTGGGCATGGCAGATTCAACCGATGTGGATGTTTTTGCCGAGATCAGGGCACGCAAAGACAAATTTTAACCACGATGATGTGACATCGTGACCCAAAGCAGATGAATTTCTGGACTTCACGTTATTTGTGAAGCCGAATGATAAAAAAGTCCTTGAAGGTTCGCGGATAAAACCAAACCTTAAGGATAAGAGGCCACGGTTGGCGTGTGCAGTATATGCCGACCCCCGATGTCAAGGAGCACAGATCGTGCCATCATTTTCGACAACACTTGAGCAGTCCATTCATGGGGCCCTTGCCCTGGCAAATGCACGCAAGCACGAACTCGCCACGCTGGAGCATTTGCTGCTGGCGCTGATTGATGAACCTGACGCGGCCCGTGTGATGCGTGCCTGTTCGGTCAATCTGGATGAGTTGCGCAAGGATCTTGAACAGTTCATCGAGGATGATCTGTCGACCCTGATCACCGATGTCGAAGGGTCAGAGGCGGTACCGACCGCCGCCTTCCAGCGGGTCATTCAGCGTGCCGCCATTCATGTGCAATCCTCCGGCCGGAACGAGGTGACAGGCGCCAATGTGCTGGTCGCTATTTTTGCCGAGCGCGAAAGCAATGCCGCCTATTTCCTGCAGGAGCAGGATATGACCCGCTATGACGCGGTGAATTTCATCGCCCATGGTGTGGCCAAGGACCCTGCATTCGGGGAATCGCGCCCTGTGACGGGTTCGGCTGAAGAAGGTGAGACAGTGTCGGTTGGTGCCGATGGCGATGAAAAGGAAAGCGCATTGGCGAAGTACTGCGTTGACCTGAACGCCAAGGCCACAAAAGGCGATGTTGATCCGTTGATCGGCCGAGCGCATGAGGTAGAGCGCTGCATTCAGGTGCTGTGTCGTCGTCGCAAGAACAACCCGCTTTTGGTGGGTGACCCTGGCGTCGGCAAGACGGCGATTGCGGAAGGTTTGGCCTTCAAGATCGTGAATGGCGAAACGCCGGAGGTGTTGGCCTCTGCCACGATCTATAGCCTTGATATGGGCGCGCTGCTGGCCGGAACCCGCTATCGTGGTGATTTCGAGGAACGGTTGAAGGCCGTGATGTCGGAGATGGAAAACCACCCGGATGCGGTGCTGTTCATTGATGAAATCCACACCGTAATCGGTGCGGGTGCGACCTCTGGCGGGGCCATGGATGCATCGAACCTGCTGAAACCTGCGTTGCAGGGCGGCAAGCTGCGCTGCATGGGGTCGACCACCTACAAGGAATTCCGCCAGCATTTCGAAAAGGATCGCGCATTGTCCCGCCGGTTCCAGAAGATTGATGTGACTGAACCTTCGGTGCCGGATTCGATCAAGATTCTGCAGGGGTTGAAACCCTATTTCGAAGAGCATCACAGCATCAAATACACCGCTGATGCGATCAAGACGGCTGTGGAACTGTCGGCGCGCTATATCAACGACCGCAAATTGCCCGACAAGGCGATTGACGTGATTGATGAGGCGGGTGCGGCCCAGCATCTGGTTGCGGAATCGAAGCGTCGTAAGACGATTGGCACCAAGGAGATCGAGAATGTGGTCGCCAAGATCGCCCGCATTCCGCCCAAGAATGTGTCGAAAGATGATGCCGAGGTGCTGAAAGATCTGGAGAAGACGCTGAAGCGCGTGGTCTTTGGTCAGGATACGGCGATCGAGGCGCTGTCATCGGCGATCAAGCTGGCGCGGGCTGGTCTGCGTGAGCCCGAAAAGCCTATTGGCAACTACCTGTTCGCGGGTCCGACCGGTGTGGGTAAAACCGAGGTGGCCAAGCAGTTGGCCAGCACACTGGGTGTGGAACTACTGCGCTTTGACATGTCCGAATATATGGAAAAGCACGCGGTCAGCCGTCTTATTGGTGCGCCTCCCGGCTATGTCGGATTTGATCAGGGTGGCATGCTGACCGATGGGGTCGATCAGAACCCGCATTGCGTGCTGCTGCTGGATGAGATGGAAAAGGCGCACCCGGATGTCTACAACATCCTGCTGCAGGTGATGGATCACGGGAAGCTGACCGACCATAACGGTCGGACGACCGATTTCCGCAATGTAATCATCATCATGACATCCAACGCGGGTGCGGCTGAAATGTCGAAAAACGCCATGGGCTTTGGCCGTGAGGCACGGACGGGTGAAGATACGGCGGCGATCGAACGCACATTCACACCGGAATTCCGGAACCGTCTCGATGCGATCATTAGCTTTGGTGCTTTGCCGAAACCGGTGATCATGCAGGTGGTCGAGAAGTTTGTGCTGCAGCTTGAAGCGCAGTTGATCGACCGGAATGTGCATATCGAACTGACACCTGGAGCCGCCGAGTGGCTGGCCGACAAGGGCTATGATGAGAAAATGGGTGCGCGTCCACTGGGCCGCGTCATCCAAGAGCACATCAAGAAGCCGCTGGCCGAAGAACTGCTGTTCGGCAAGCTTGTCAAAGGCGGAATCGTCAAGGTTGGCGTCAAGAAGGGCGCGCTTGAGCTGAAATATCTGGAGCCCGAGCAAGGCAAGATAACCGACAAGGGTGACAAGCCGCCGTTGCTGACCGCCGATTGACGCAAGGGTGCGAAACAAGAAACAACAACGGCCCGGCGGCATCCCCGCCGGGCTTCTTTCATGAACCGCGTTGAAGCCTACGACATTTTGCGAAAGCATATCGATTTGTTCGTCACGTATTGTGCCGACAGGTCGCTCGAAGAAGACGTGCAGGGCGCAAGCGGAATCTGGTACCGGGTCGAAATCAAGGTCGTATCTGGCGCTGATGGTGAAGAGGTGCATGCTCTGATCCATGACCACAATTCCCACTGGTTCACGATGATCGAGGAACGGGTGCGTTATCAGCGTATGACGCGTCACTCCGACTTAGAATGAGTAATCAATCGCCGCGTCTCGCTGAGGTCGAACGCCAAGAGAGTTTTGCCGGGTCGATGCGGGAACCGGACGAGCCCCGGTAGATCGAACCCCCTGCATTCAATGTGGCACAGAACAGACTTTCCCCGAAAGTCCGTGTTCAAATCCTCGGAGAGGATTTGCTAGCGAATGGAGGTGAGGCAGATCGGCCCCCGGGTTCTCTATCGGAAATTCCTGGTGGCGCAAAAACGGCCGCCGGGGTCGCGGATGGCCTTTCGTCGATGCTGTCCTCATGGTGTAGTCTGCTCCAAAGAGGCGGAGAATCCAGATGTCGGACCAGATCACCTTTACGCTTGATGGCCAGACCGTCACTGCCGAACCGGGCGAAACCATTTGGGAGGTCGCTCACGGCCGCGGTCTGGTGATCCCGCATCTGTGCCACAAACCCAGCCCTGGTTATCGGTCCGATGGCAATTGCCGTGCCTGCGTGGTTGCGATCGAGGGTGAGCGGACGCTGGCCGCGTCCTGCATTCGCGAACCGTCTGAGGGGATGGTCGTGACCACCGATCAACCGCGCGAGGTGCAGGCCCGCAAGATGGTGATGGAACTGCTGGTTGCTGATCAGCCGGAACAGGCCGTTGCACATGACAAATCCAGCCATCTTTGGGATATGGCGGCAAAGCAGGATGTGAGTGAAAGCCGCTTTCCAACCATGGATGCCGATCACATTCCGCTGTTGGATGACAGCCATGTCGCGATGTCGGTCAATCTGGATGCCTGCATTCAATGCGGCCTTTGCGTGCGTGCCTGCCGCGAGGTGCAGGTCAATGATGTGATCGGCATGGCGGGCCGGGGCCATGACTCCTATCCGGTCTTCGACATGGATGACCCGATGGGCGCGTCATCCTGCGTCGCCTGCGGCGAATGTGTGCAGGCCTGCCCGACAGGGGCGCTGCTGCCTGCGACGGTCACGGACGATCATCAGGTCGGTGACACCAAGGATTACGACCGCGAGGTCAGTTCGGTCTGTCCGTTCTGCGGCGTGGGCTGTCAGGTGTCGCTGAAGGTCAAGGACAACAAGGTCAAGTTTGTCGAGGGGATCAACGGCCCCGCCAATGAAGGTCGGCTTTGTGTGAAAGGTCGTTTCGGGTTCGATTACATTCATCATGATCACCGCCTGACCAAGCCGCTGATCCGGCGCGATGATGCGCCGGCCAAGGGCCTAAATGTGGACCCCGCCAACTGGCGCACCCATTTCCGCGAGGCATCGTGGGAAGAGGCGCTGGATGTGGCTGCAAACGGCCTGAAGGAGATCGGCGGGCGGGGTGTGGCCGGGTTCGGGTCGGCCAAGTGCACCAATGAAGAGGCGTATCTGTTTCAGAAGCTGATCCGCCAGGGTTTTGGCCATAACAATGTCGATCATTGTACGCGCCTTTGCCACGCGTCATCGGTTGCGGCATTGATGGAGAATGTGGGGTCCGGTGCGGTGACCGCGACCTTTAACGAGATCGAGAATGCCGATGTGGCGATTGTGATCGGCGCCAACCCGGTCGAAAACCATCCGGTTGCGGCGACCTACTTCAAGCAGTTCGCCAAGCGCGGTGGCAAGCTGATCGTGATGGACCCGCGCGGTGTGGGTCTGCGCCGGTTTGCGTCGCATATGCTGCAGTTTCGGCCCGGCGCGGATGTGTCGATGCTGAACGCGATCATGCATGTGATCGTGGAAGAAAAGCTCTACGACCAGCAATATATCGAGGCCTATACCGAGAATTGGGAGGCCGAGAAGGCGCATCTGGCTGATTTCTCACCCGAGAAGATGGAAGGCATCTGCGGCATCCTGGCAGAGACATTGCGCGATGTGGCCCGCACCTTTGCCGGGGCGAAATCGGCGATGATTTTCTGGGGGATGGGTGTCAGCCAGCATATCCACGGAACCGACAACTCGCGTTGCCTGATTTCGTTGGCGCTGATGACCGGGCAGGTGGGTCGCCCCGGTGCCGGTCTGCATCCGTTGCGGGGGCAGAACAATGTGCAGGGCGCGTCGGATGCTGGCCTGATCCCGATGTTCCTGCCGGATTATCAGCCGGTGGGGGATGATGGTGTGCGATCTGCGTTTCAGGAGATCTGGCAAGAAGGCACAATTGACCCCAAACGCGGTCTGACCGTCACCGAAATCCTCGATGCGGTCCATGCAGGCGATATTCACGGCATGTATATTCTGGGCGAAAATCCGGCGATGTCCGACCCGGATGTGGAACATGCCCGCGATGCGCTGGCCAAGCTGAAACACCTGGTGGTGCAGGATATCTTCATCACCGAAACAGCGAATTTCGCCGATGTGATCCTGCCTGCCAGCGCCTTTGCCGAAAAGACCGGGACGGTGACCAACACCAACCGTCAGGTGCAGATGGGCCGCCCTGCCGTGCCCCCGCCGGGTGAGGCGAAAGAGGATTGGTGGATCACGACCGAATTGGCAAAGCGGCTGGGCCTGCCTTGGACCTATGCCCACCCGTCAGAGGTGTTTGGCGAGATGACGAAGTCGATGAAATCGCTCAACAACATCACATGGGACCGGCTGGAGGCGCAGAATGTCGTCACCTATCCATCGCTTTCGCCAGAGGATCCGGGCCAGCCGATTGTCTTTGCCGATGGGTTCCCGCGCGAGAATGGTCGGGCCCGGTTCACGCCGGCCAGCGTGATCGCGCCGGATGAGGTGCCGGATACGGAGTATCCGATGATCCTGACCACCGGGCGGCAGCTGGAACATTGGCATACAGGGTCGATGACCCGCCGGTCCAAGGTGTTGGATGCGGTCGAGCCCGAGGCCAACTGTTCACTGCACCCGTCGACCTTGCGCAAGCTGGGTGTGGAGCCGGGCGGCATGGTGCGTCTGACAACCCGGCGGGGCAGTATCGACATCATGGCGCGCGCCGACCGCGCCGTGTCACCCGATATGGTGTTCGTCCCCTTCGCTTACGTGGAGGCGGCCGCGAATATCCTGACCAACCCTGCTGTGGACCCGTATGGGAAGATCCCGGAGTTCAAATTCGCTGCCGTGAAGGTGGAAAAGGCAGAGAGTCAGGTCGCGGCGGAGTGATCTTGCAACGCGCTTTCGCGTCTGATCGCAATTAAATGAACGCTTGTTCAAAAAACTATTTGACGGATTGAGGGTGGCCCCGCAGTATATTGTTACGTCGCGTCGCGAGGAGGCGAGTCGATTGTAACGCTGGCGGTGACCAGCGAGGGAGGACATCTGGAATGACCGCATCCGCGCCCAGCGGCCTGAAATCTGTTCCCGACCTGTTGGCCCGGAATGTGGCCAAGCACGGGACCAAGGCGGCCTATCGCGAAAAGGAATTCGGGATCTGGCAAAGCTGGACCTGGGCCGAGGCTGCCGCCGAAATCGATGCGTTGGCGATGGGGTTTCTGACCCTTGGGGCCGATGTGGGCGATCATATCGCGATTGCCGGGCGCAATCGTCCGGCGCTTTATTGGGCGATGGTCGCCGCGCAACGGATTGGCTGCGTGCCAGTGCCGCTTTATGCCGATGCCGCGGCTGAGGAAATCGCCTATGCGCTGGATCATTGCGGTGCCCGCTATGTCGTGGCTGGCGATCAGGAGCAGGTGGACAAGATCGCGGATGTCCGCGACGGCCTGCACGCGCTGCAGCATGTGGTCTATCTGGATGGGCGCGGTCTGCGCAAATATGACCATTCCCATATGACGTCTTACGCTAATCTGCAGGAGGCTGGGCGCAAGTCGGGCCGGATTGGTGAGGTGAATGATCGCAGCGCCGCGCGGACCTATGATGATACCAGCGTGATGCTTTATACCTCGGGCACGACAGGGCGGCCTAAGGGCGTGGTGCTTTCGAACCGCAATGTGATCGAAACCTCGAAAAATTCGTCGGAATTTGACCATCTCCAACCGGGGGATGAGGTGCTGGCCTATCTGCCGATGGCCTGGGTCGGTGATTTCATCTTTTCCATCGGGCAAGCCATGTGGACCGGGTTCTGTGTCAACTGCCCGGAAAGCGCCGAGACGATGCATACCGATCTGCGCGAGATCGGGCCGACCTATTTCTTTGCCCCGCCGCGTGTGTTCGAACAGCAATTGACCAACGTCATGATCCGCATGGAAGACGCAGGCCGGTTCAAGAAATGGTTGTTTGACCGCTGCATGGCGGTGGGCCGCCGCGTGGGTCCCGCGCTATTGGATGGTGAACCGGTCAGTCAGATGGATCGGTTCCGCTATCGTCTGGCGGATTGGTTCGCGATTGGTCCGCTGAAAAACACGCTGGGCCTGAGCCGGGTGCGGGTCGGCTATACCGCCGGCGAGGCGATTGGCCCCGAGATTTTCGATTTCTACCGGGCGCTGGGCATCAACCTCAAACAGCTTTACGGCCAGACCGAGGCGACGGTGTTCATTACCCAGCAGCCCGATGGTGAGGTCCGGTCAGATACCGTGGGTGTGCCGAGCCCCGGTGTGGAACTGAAGATCGCCGAGAATGGCGAGGTATTCTATCGCTCGCCCGGTGTGTTTGTGGAGTACTACAAGAACGCGGAAAGCACAGCCTCGACCAAGGATGCCGAAGGCTGGGTCGCCACGGGCGATGCCGGGTTCATCGAGGAAGGCACCGGCCATCTGCGCATCATCGACCGCGCCAAGGATGTGGGAAAGATGGCTGATGGCCGTCTGTTCGCACCAAAATATGTGGAAAACAAGCTGAAATTCTATCCCGACATTCTGGAGGCCGTGGTGTTCGGGGCGGGCCGTGATTATTGCACGGCCTTTATCAATATCGACCTGACGGCGGTCGGCAACTGGGCCGAGCGCAACAATATCGCCTATTCCAGCTATCAGGAATTGTCGCAGCATCCCCGCGTCTTGGACACGATCCAGGCCCATGTAGCGGAGGTCAACAAATCGGTCGCCGCCGATGAAATGCTGGCGGGCTGTCAGGTGCATCGGTTCCTGGTGCTGCACAAGGAACTGGATGCCGATGATGGCGAGATGACGCGCACACGCAAGGTGCGCCGCGCGGTGATTGCCGAGAAGTTCAGCGATCTGATTGCAGCGCTGTATTCGGATAAGGGCGAGATCTATACGGAGACCGAAGTGACCTATGAGGATGGCCGCAAGGGCAAGATCAAGGCGACGCTGGAGTTGCGCGATGCCGCAGTGACAGCTGAACAGCAGAAGGTTGCGGCGGAATGACGGTGCGACGCTCCGCTGCGCGGTCGCCCCGCCCGCCATCCCGTGATGCCTCCGGTAGGTGTATTTTCGGTAAAATGATGAGGTGGGTGACGTGAAGGATATCATCGAGCCTTATGTGACCCCGGACGGCCGCACCATCGGCGGTGTCCTAATGGATATGCGCAATATTACCCTGCGCTTTGGCGGGGTGGAGGCGATCAAGGATATCTCTCTTGATATCCGCGAGGGTGAGATCCGGGCGATTATTGGCCCGAACGGGGCCGGCAAATCCTCAATGCTGAACGTCATTTCGGGATTTTATAATCCGCAGGAGGGAGAGGTCTGGTTTCGTGGCGAAAAGCGCCCACCGATGAAACCTTATCAGGTCGCACGGCTGGGCATTGCCCGGACCTTTCAGAACATCGCCCTGTTTGAGGGGATGACCGTGCTGGACAACATCATGACCGGTCGGCTGACCCACATGAAATCAGGCATGTTCTGGCAGGCGATCTGGGCAGGCCGTGCCGAGACCGAAGAGGTGCATAATCGCGAGATTGTCGAACGGATCATCGATTTCCTGGAGATTCAGGCGATCCGCAAGACGCCGGTGGGCCGCTTGCCTTATGGCTTGAAGAAGCGGGTCGAACTGGCCCGCGCCTTGGCTGCCGAACCAAAGCTGTTGCTGCTGGATGAGCCGATGGCGGGCATGAACGTGGAGGAGAAAGAGGACATGAGCCGCTTTATCCTTGATGTGAATGATGAATTCGGCACCACGATTGCGTTGATCGAACACGATATGGGTGTGGTCATGGACCTGTCCGACCGCGTTGTCGTGATGGATTATGGGCGCAAGATCGGGGACGGCACACCCGACGAGGTGCGCAACAATGAACAGGTGATCGATGCTTATTTAGGGGTGGCGCATGACTAGGTGCAACGCCGTCCCGGGCCTGACCCGGGACCTCAAACCCAACACAGAGGCCCCGGATCAGGTTCGGGGCTGCGGAGGCGCTTATGTCCGCTGACTTTCTTTATGGTATCGAAGTGGTCATCAACGGCCTGATGGCCGGAGTGCTATATGCCCTTGTCGCGCTGGGTTTTGTTCTGATTTTCAAGGCGTCGGGTATTTTCAATTATGCCCAAGGGGTCATGGCCCTGTTTGCCGCCCTGACCCTTGTGGGCATCATGGAAGGACAGGTGCCGTTCAGCCATCTGATCAACGCGATTTTCGGGACTGAGGTGCATCATTTCGGGTGGGAGGTCCCGGCGCTGCTGGCCATCGCCTTTACCGTGCTGATCATGATTGCCTTCGCCTGGGCCGTTCAAAGGTTCGTGTTTCGCCATCTTGTGGGGCAGGAGCCCATCATTCTTTTCATGGCCACCATCGGCCTTGCCTACTTCCTCGAAGGGGTTGGCGACCTGATGTGGGGGTCAGATATCAAGACGCTGGCGCTGGGCCTGCCGCAGGGTGGCTCGCTTTGGGTCGAGAATTTGACCAACGGGTTGGGCGGCGATGATTTCTACGGCTTTTTCATCGACAAGCTGGATATGGTGGCGACTGTCGTCGCGGCGATCCTTGTCGTCAGCCTGATTGCCTTTGCCCAATACACCAAACAGGGCCGCGCCATGCGGGCTGTGGCCGATGACCACCAGGCGGCATTATCGGTGGGTATCTCGCTGAACTATATCTGGGTGCTGGTCTGGTCGCTGGCCGGGATCGTGGCGCTGGTCGCGGGTGTGATGTGGGGGGCGAAGTCGGGCGTGCAGTTTTCGCTGTCGCTGATCGCGCTAAAGGCGCTGCCGGTCCTGATGCTGGGTGGGTTTACATCCATCCCCGGTGCCATCGTCGGCGGGTTGATCATCGGCGTTGGGGAAAAGCTGTTCGAATACACGATTGGCGCGCCCTATCTGGGTGGTGCGACCGAGAACTGGTTTGCCTATATGCTGGCGCTGATCTTTCTGGTGTTCCGTCCGCAGGGCCTGTTTGGGGAGAAGATCATTGAGCGCGTTTGAGTTGGTGGACTGCTCTGCAGAGAAATCTTGCCTCCGGCGGGGATACTTAGGCTCGGAAGAAGCAGGGGGTGGTTGGTAAATGCTTTACCGTGAAGCCGGAGATTTCAAAACCTCTTACCACGCTGACAACCAGACCTTTCCGATCAGGTTCGACCGGATCGGGTTCTGGATCACGATGGTCATTGCCTTTGCCGTGATCCCGTTTGTGATCAATGATTACTGGGCTAATGCGATCCTTGTGCCTTTCCTGATCTATGCCATCGCGGCCATCGGGCTGAATATTTTGACGGGCTATTGCGGGCAGGTGAGCCTTGGCACCGGGGGGTTCATGGCGGTGGGGGCCTATGCCTGCTACAAGCTGATGACAGGGCTTGATATCTACTTTGCCTCCGAAGGGTTCGTGTCGGCCGGGGGAGAGATGATCTCAAAGGGTGGTGAGAGTTTTGAGGTCACCGGGCAGTTCCTGTTCTTTACCATCGCCCAGAATGCCGAATGGACCGTCTACATCCTGACCCAGATCAACCCTGTGATTGCGGTCATCCTCGCGGGCTTTGTCACCGCTGCCGTGGGGGTCCTTTTCGGTCTGCCGTCCTTGCGGATCAAGGGGTTCTATCTGGCTGTCGCCACGCTTGCTGCACAGTTCTTCCTCGTCTGGCTTTTCAACAAAATCTCGTGGTTTTACAACTACTCCGCCTCTGGGCAGATCAATGCGCCCGAACGGTTTGTGAGCGAGTTTGCAGTCACCGGCCCCAATACCGCCCCTTGGGCGCAGTACATGGTCTGTCTGATCTTTGTGGTGGTCTGCGCCCTGATTGCGCGCAACCTGACCCGCGGCACGGTCGGCCGGTCGTGGATGGCGATCCGTGACATGGACATCGCGGCCGAGATCATCGGGGTGAACCCGCTGAAGGCCAAACTGACCGCCTTTGCAGTGTCATCGTTCTTTATCGGCATTTCAGGCGCGCTGTTCTTTTCGGTCTATCTGGGCGCGGTTGAGGTGGGTGAGGCGTTCGGCATCCAGAAATCATTCCTGGTGCTGTTCATGATCATCATCGGCGGGCTTGGCAGTATTTTCGGGTGTTTCGCAGGCGCGGCGTTTCTGGTGCTGTTGCCTGTCGCGCTGAAGGTGATCGGCGTGGATGTATTGGGCTGGCCGACTGATATCGTGTCGCATCTCAATCTGGTCATCGTAGGTGCGTTGATCATGTTTTTCCTGATCAAGGAACCACACGGGCTGGCGCAGATATGGCGGTTGGCGAAAGAAAAACTGCGGCTGTGGCCGTTTCCATATTAACGTGACGTAGAGGTCCCGGATCAGGTCCGGGACAGCGTTGCGACAACAAGAAGTCGGATCAACCAATGGGAGGAAAGAACCGATGAAGATAAAGACACTGGCCGCGATGGCCCTGGCCGGGGCGATGGCCGCGGGGCCTGCAATGGCAGAACTAGTTATTCCGGATCTGAGTTACCGGACCGGCCCTTATGCGGCGGGTGGCACGCCGTTTTCTGACGGGTTTCAGGACTATTTCGCCCTGCTGAATGCGCGTGATGGCGGGATTGGCGGCGAACCTGTTCGCATCCTGGAATGCGAAACCGGTTATAACACCGAGAAGGGTGTGGAATGCTATGAAAGCACCAAAGGCGAAGGCGCGTTGATTTATCAGCCGCTGTCCACCGGGATTACCTATCAGTTGATTCCCAAGGCCACCGCAGACGGTATCCCGCTTCACACCATGGGCTATGGCCGGACATCTGCCGCCAATGGTGAGGTTTTCAACTGGGTCTTCAACTACCCGGCCAACTATTGGGATGCTGCGTCCGTTGCCGTAAACTACCTGTTGGATGAAAACGGCGGAGACTTAAGCGGCAAGAAGATCGCGCTGGTCTATCACAACTCGGCCTATGGCAAGGAGCCGATCCGCACGTTGGAAGAACTGTCATCCATGCATGGGTTTGAGCTGACGCAACTGGCGGTCGACCACCCCGGGCAGGAGCAGAAATCGCAATGGCTGCAGATCCGCCGCGAACGGCCCGATTATGTCCTGATGTGGGGCTGGGGCGTGATGAACCAAGTTGCCGTGCAGGAGGCCGCCAATATCGGTTTCCCGATGGAAAACTTCATCGGCAACTGGTGGGCTGGTGCCGAGCATGATGTGACCCCTGCGGGCATGGCGGCCAATGGCTACAAGTCGCTGAACATGAACCGCGTTGTCGACTATCCCGTGCTGGAAGAGATCCAGGCGCAGGTGCATGATGCAGGTAACGCCGCCGGTGATGGCAGCAATATCGGCAAGGTGCTCTATGTGCGGGGTATGTATGCCGCCATGCTGGCCGCCGAAGCCATTGCCAAGGGCCAAGAGATCCATGGCGTGTCCGACGTGACCCCTGCGATGGTTCGCGACGGCATGGAAGCGTTGGAGATCACCAATGCGCGGATGGCTGAACTGGGCATGGAAGGCATCGGACCAGAGTTTTCCGTATCCTGTCAGGACCATGGTGGCGCCGGTCAGGGCCTTGTCCAGCAGTGGAACGCCGCTGATGGCGTGTGGGAGCCGCTGACGGACTTCATCTCGCCCGATGATGCCGTGATTTCGCCGCTGGTGGCCGAGGACTCTGCCGCGTTTGCAGCCGAGAACAACATCACACCGGGTTGCCTGTGATCTGAACAAATGCGGGTGGCCTTCGGGCCGCCCGTTCCCAACCGGAGACACCCCATGCTGGACACCGCCAAATCAGACGTTGAGACCCTGCTAGAGGTCAACAATATCGAGGTGATCTATAATCACGTGATCCTCGTGCTCAAAGGCGTGTCGCTGAATGTGCCAAAGGGCGGCATCACGGCGCTGCTTGGCGGGAATGGCGCGGGCAAGACAACCACGCTCAAGGCGATTTCGAACCTGCTGCATTCCGAACGGGGTGAGGTGACTAAAGGCTCGGTCAGCTATCGTGGCACCCGCGTGCAGGACCTGTCGCCAGAAGCGCTGGTCAAGATGGGCGTTATTCAGGTGATGGAAGGCCGCCACTGCTTTGAACATCTGACGGTCGAGGAAAACCTGATGACCGGTGCCTATACCCGCCGCGATGGTGGCGGGGCAATCAGCGCCGATCTGGACCTCGTTTACAGCTATTTCCCCCGACTGAAAGAGCGGCGCAAGTCGCAGGCCGGGTATACCTCTGGCGGGGAACAGCAGATGTGCGCCATCGGGCGCGCGCTGATGTCACGGCCCGAGACGATCCTACTGGATGAGCCCTCAATGGGTTTGGCCCCGCAACTGGTCGAAGAGATCTTCACAATCGTGAAGAATTTGAACGAGAAAGAAGGCGTGTCCTTCCTGCTTGCCGAACAGAATACCAATGTGGCCCTGCGGTTCGCCCATCAGGGTTACATCCTCGAAAGCGGACGGGTCGTGATGGAAGGCCCTGCCGCCGAACTGCGCGAGAACCCGGACGTCAAGGAGTTCTACCTTGGCATGTCCGACGAAGGGCGCAAAAGCTTCCGCGACGTGCGCAGTTACCGGCGACGGAAGAGGTGGTTGGCGTAGAGGGGCGAACAGTGCGTTGTTGCCTAGTCTGCGCAGTTCAGAGAGCGTCTATCTCACCCCGCAGCAAGGGCATCGTCGACCGTAGAAAACTGCGTTCGGCTGACTATGCCTCTATGTAAGACCGCAGCGCTGCCTCTACCCCGTCGGACCAAATCAGGCCTAGCCAGCGCGTGAATGCTTCGCGAAAAGCAGTGTTGCCTGCCAAGTCGCCGTAAAGCGCATGTTGTTCTAACCACAAAGCGGGATTGGATCGCGCGGCCGTCGCCACATCCGTCAGCGTGCCCCAAGTCGGATCGTTGGCCGCGATGACAGAGCCGTCTTCGCGGGTTCCCTCGCACATCCTTGCCCAAATCGCTTGGGACAAGGCCAGTCCTTCGATTTGCCCACCACTCGTCAAAGCATCGCGAATGACGGGAATGACGAAACCCGTGTGCCGGGACGACCCGTCGAATGCCACGCGACGCACCGTGTCGAGGATTTCGGGGTTGGAAAAACGGCGCTCGACCAGCTTTGCGTAATCCGCTGGTGTCATCCCGGGGACCGAGGCCACATGCGGGGCAATTTCCGACCCGACCACCTTGTGGAAATAGGCCCGGATCAGCGGATGTTCCATGCATTCAGAGATTGTCGCGATCGACAACACCTCTGCCGGGTTTGCGATCAACTGATGCCCGCCGTTCAGAATGCGGATTTTCATCGACTCGTATGCGTGTACATCAGATGTGAAGGTTGCGCCAACCTTGTCCCAATCAGGACGTCCCGCGCAGAATGAATCTTCCATCACCCACTGGCGGAAATTCTCATGGGTCACGGGGCTCGCGTCTTCGATGTCAAACGTCCTGGCCAGTTCCAGTTCTTTCGGGCCGGTCGCCGGGACGATACAGTCGACCATCGCATTGGGAAAGGTGCAGTGCGTGTCGATCCAATGGGCGAGATCGGGGTCCGACAGCCGCGCCAGCGACACAACCGTCTGGCGCAGGATTTCCCCGTTGCCTTGCAGATTGTCGCAGCTTTGCACGGTGAACGGGCCGATGCCTTTGGCGCGCCTGTGCTTCAGCGCAGCCACGATGGCGCCGAAGGCTGTGCGCGGTGCATCGGGGTTCGCGGTATCATGCTGGATATCCACATGGCCCGCATCAAACCCCTTGGTGACGGGATCCATATAATACCCACCTTCGGTCACGGTCAGCGACACGATCCGAATGGCAGGATCGGCCATTTGCGCGATCAGGGCGGCGTTGTCTGCTTCGACAGGGACAAAGCCGATCATGACGCCGGTGACTTCGGCAGAGCGGCCATTCGGGTCCAGCTCTATCAAGGTGGTCAGGTAATCCTGCGCGGCCAGCCGGTCGCGCTGTACCGCATCACCGGGCCGCACCCCGGCACCGATGATGCCCCAATCCAGCGCTTCGCCCTGCTGCATCAAGCGATGCAGGTACCATGCCTGATGGGCGCGATGGAAATTACCAAGGCCGATATGCACGATCCCCGGTGTGATCGCAGACCGGTCATAGGTCGGCCGATCTACATGCTGCGGCAGTTGCGAAAGGGTTGCATTCGACAGCTTCACGTCAGCTCATCCAATTGCCGCCATCGACGTTGAGCGTCTGGGCTGTAATATAGCGCGCCTCGTCCGAGGCTAGAAATACGCAAGGGTCTGCCACATCGCGCGGGTCGCCCATGCGGCCAAGCGGAACGGCTTTACCGACCTCGCGCTTTTTTTGGCCTTGCGGCTTATTTTCGTACTCCGCGAATTGTGCATCAACAATGTCCCACATGGGCGTGTCGATCACGCCGGGCGCGATGGCGTTGACCCGGATATTGGCACCTGCCAGTTCCAGCGCGAGGCTTTGCGTAACTGAGATGACCGCAGCCTTGGTCGAACAGTAGACAGTGATGTTTGGCTCTCCGCGTCGCCCGGCCTGGCTGGCAAAGTTGATGATTGCGCCGCCGCCGCGTTTCTTCATGCTGGGCACGACCGCCTGTATCGCAAAGATGGTACCAGCCACATTCACATCATACTGGCGGCGAAAGTCGTCAGGCGTAATCCTGTCGATGGACGCCATGTTGAAGATGCCCGCGTTGTTCACAAGGATGTCGATTCCGCCCCATGTTTCTGTCACGCTCGCAACGCCAGAAGAGATGGACGACAGATCGGTGACATCCATCGCGACAGACATGCCACCGATGGCTGTTGCGGTCGCATTCGCGTCATCTTGCAGCAGATCGGCCACAGCGACCTTTGCGCCCGCGTTCGCGTAAGCCTCGCAAATCGCACGCCCGATACCGCGCGCGCCACCGGTCACAAGCGCCACCTTTCCGTCAAGGCGTTTCATGCGATGCGCAATCCCTCTGCATCAAATTTGTGAATTTGGGTCACATCGGGTGTCAGATAGACGGTGTCGCCGTGTTTTACGGCAACATCACCGCCGGCCCGCACAGTCATAGGGTCACAGCCGGGAACGCCGTGGATATGGATAAATGTATCGGATCCAAGACGCTCTGCCACACCAACGGTGCCTTCCCAATGGCCTGCGGTTGTGGACACCTCAATATGCTCGGGGCGGATGCCAATGGTATGCGCATTGTGACCGGCCGCCTCTGGCCCTTCGATAAAGTTCATTCTGGGTGAGCCGATGAACCCGGCGACAAAGATATTGCGCGGGTTGCGATACAGCTCCAAGGGGCTGCCAACCTGTTCGATCACACCGGCCTGAAGCACGACGATCTTGTCGGCCATGGTCATCGCCTCCACCTGGTCGTGGGTGACGTAGATCATGGTGGTATCAAGTTTCTTGTGGAGTTCGCTGATCTCCATGCGCATGCCGACACGCAGGGCCGCGTCCAGGTTAGAAAGCGGTTCGTCGAACAGGAACGCTGATGGCTCACGTACAATCGCGCGACCGATTGCGACCCGCTGCCGCTGTCCGCCAGACAACTGCCCCGGCCGTCGGTCCAGATAGTCGGTGAGGTTCAGGACCGAGGCCGCACCTTCGACACGCTTGTCGATTTCCGCCTGATCCATTTTCGCCATCCGCAGCGGGAAGGCGATGTTCTTGCGCACCGTCATATGCGGATAAAGCGCGTAGGATTGGAACACCATGGCCAGACCGCGCTTGGCCGGGACAAGGGCGGTCGCGTCCGTGCCGTCGATCTCGATATGGCCGGTTGTGATATCCTCAAGCCCGGCAATCAACCGCAGCAGCGTGGATTTACCGCAGCCGGAGGGACCGACAAAGACGGTGAATTCGCCGTCTTCAATGGTCAGGTCCAGCGGCGGGATGACCTGTACGTCGCCAAAGCTTTTGGTGACCTGTTTCAGTTGGATTTGTCCCATCGGTCAGGTTCCTTATTTCACCGCGCCAAAGGTCAGGCCGCGGACAAGTTGTTTCTGGCTGAACCAGCCAAGGATGAGGATCGGTGCAATCGCCATGGTTGAGGCAGCACTGAGTTTTGCAAAGAACAGACCTTCGGGCGATGAATAGCTGGCGATGAACGCGGTCAGCGGTGCTGCATCAACGGCCGTCAGATTCAGCGTCCAGAAGGCCTCGTTCCAGGCGAGGATGAAGTTCAACAGCATGGTCGACGCGATGCCAGGAATCGCCATGGGGGTGAGGATATAAAGCACCTCTTCTCTCAGAGTGGCGCCGTCCATCCGCGCGGCCTCAAGGATTTCAACCGGAATTTCGCGGAAATAGGTGTAAAGCATCCAGATGATGATCGGCAGATTGATCAGCATCATCACAATGACCAGACCCGCGCGGCTATCAAGCAGACCCATCTGGATGAACAGCAGGTAGATTGGGTACAGCACACCCACCGCTGGCAGCATCTTGGTCGACAGCATCCAAAGCAGAATGTCCTTTGTCCGTCGCGATGGCACAAAGGCCATGGACCAGGCGGCAGGCACTGCGACGATCAGACCAAGGATGGTTGACCCACCCGCAATGATGATCGAGTTCCACAGGAACCGCGCATAGTTGGACCGCTCCATCACCACGCCGTAGTTTTCCAGCGTCCAGTCGAAGTTGAACAAAATCGGCGGGCTTGCGATGGCCTGTGCTTCGGATTTGAAGCTGGTCAGGATTGTCCAGAGGATCGGGAAGAAGATCAGCAAACCAACGGCCCAGGCGGCGCCTGTATTGATCAGCTTACGGCGGGGTGTGACAGCACGTGCCATGATCAGTTATCCAGATTCTTGCCGACGATCCGCATCAGGAAGATCGCAACAATGTTTGCAAGGATGATGGCGTAGACACCACCGGCGGAGCCGAGACCGACATTCTGGCTTTCCAGCACCCGCTGGAAGATCAGGTAAGACAGTGTGCGGGTCCCGAAGGCGCCGCCCGTGGTCACGAAAATCTCAGCGAAGATGGCCAGCAGAAAAATCGTCTGGATCAGGATCACGATGGTGATCGCCCGGCCAAGATGCGGCAGAATGATATGATAGAATTGCTTCAGCTTTGGCGCGCCATCCATTTCGGCAGCTTCCAGCTGTTCGCTGTCCAGCGACTGGATCGCGGTCAGCAGGATCAGTGTCGCAAAGGGCAGCCACTGCCAGCTGACGATCATGATGATCGACGGCATGGCAGCATCTGATAGCCAACTTATCGGTTCGGCACCGAAAAAGCGCCAGAGATGGGCGAAAAGCCCGTTCACCGGATCCATAAACATGTTCTTCCAGACCAACGCAGAGACGGTCGGCATCACAAAGAAGGGGGCGATGACAAGGATGCGTACAACGCCTTGGCCCCACATCGGTTGGTCCAGAAGCATGGCGAGCAACACACCAAGAACAACGGTGATGATCAACACGCCGACCACGATGATCAGTGTGGTCTGGACCGCAGGCCAGAACGCGCTGGAGGTAACGAACCGAACGTAGTTATCAAAGCCCGTCCAGCCCTGGTCGCCGCCGCGCAGCGGCAGATAGGTCCGAAAGGAAAACCACAATGTCATGATCAGTGGAACCAACATCCACCCGAGGAGCAGAACGACGGCGGGTGCCATCATCAGTCGGGCGGCGGATCGCGACGCTTTGGTAGCCATTGGATGCATCTCCTCTGTCGACGGGCGGCACGTCTTGCGGACCCATCATAGATGACATTGCGCGAAAAGGGTTTGTACTCGTATCCGGAGGGCGGGTCTGTCGCCCTCCGGTGAAAGGTGCCTTGGCTTATTGGTAGCCAGCAGCTTCCATGACTTCGTTGGTGATGGCCTGGGCCTTCTCAAGCGCTTCTTCGACGGTCTGTTGACCGGCGTAGGCGGCAGAGAATTCCTGGCTGACTTCGGTCGCCATACCCGCAAATTCCGGGATCGCGACGAACTGGATGCCGACATATGGCACGGGGTCAACAGTCGGGTTGTTTGGGTCCGCTGCGTTGATGGAATCCAGCGTCATCTGCGCGAAAGGCACTTCCTGATATTCAGGTGTTTCGTACAGCGAAGTCCGGGCGCCGGGGGGTACATTGGCCCAGCCTTCGTTTGCTGCCACCAATGCGATATAGTCCTTGGATGTGGCCCATTCGATGAACTGTTTGGCTTCGGCTTCCTGCTGTGTGCCGGCAGGGATTGCCAGCGCCCAAGCCCAGAGCCAGTTCGCGCGCTTTTCAACGCCTTCGTTGTTTGGTGCCAGTGCAAAACCAACGCTGTCTGCAACAGTTGAATCGTCACCAGTGACAAAGGACGCCGCAACCGTCGCGTCAATCCACATGCCGCATTTGCCCTGATTGAACAGCGACAGGTTTTCGTTGAACCCGTTGGTGGCATAACCTTCTGGGCCGTAATCGTTCATCAGGTTGACATAGAAATTCAGCGCCTCAGCCCATTCTGGCTGATCGAACTGCGCGTTCCAGTCTTCGTCGAACCAGCGTGCACCGAAAGAGTTACCAGTGACCGTGATGAAGGCACCACCTTCGCCCCAACCGGCCTTGCCGCGCAGGCAGATACCGTTGATGTCATTCGCAGGATCATCCATGGCGGCAGCCGCTTCGCGGATGAACTGCCATGATGGGTCAGTTGGCATTTCCAGACCGGCGGCTTCCATCAGGTCCGTGCGATACATCACCATAGAGCTTTCGCCGTAGAAAGGTGCTGCATAAAGTGTGCCGTCATGGCTCAGGCCATTGCGCATGGCAGGCAGGATATCGTCCACGTCATATTCAGCGGACAGGTCGTCCAATGGCACCAACCAGTCATTCGCGCCCCAGATGGGTGTTTCGTACATGCCGATGGTCATGATGTCGAACTGGCCACCCTTAGTGGTGATGTCCGTCGTGACACGCTGGCGCAGAACGTTTTCTTCCAGCGTGACCCATTCGACGGCGATACCCGTCTGTTCGGTGAACTGATCCGTATAACCCTGCATGCGGATCATGTCGCCGTTGTTGACTGTGGCGATCGTCAGCGTCGCACTATGCGCGTCTGCAAAAGCCGACGTGCCCGCCGCCAATGCAAGCACGCTTGCAACGCCCAAAGACGTTTTCCTAATCATTGAATTTCCTCCCATTACGCAAAACAGATTGCTGGAAACGAAGTTAGGCGAAAATGTGACGCGAGGTCAATAAAATTTTTACTCGCGTAAAGAAAATGCCAGTCAGGCCGACCCACGCAAGATCAGGCGGGACGCAAAGAGTACCTCTGACCGCTGTTCAAACCGCCCACCGTTGTTGATCAACTCGAAAAGCAACTCCACAGACCGGTTCGAGACCGAATCGTAGTCGTGGGCGACTGTAGTCAGTGATGGACAGGTATAGCGGGCAAAAGGATGATCATCATGTCCTGCTACGCGCAGGTCACAGGACGGATCCTGTCCAACTTTCAGGCCCGATTCGTAGCAGGCCGACAGCACGCCAATCGCAAGACGGTCATTGCTGCAAAGGATCGTATTTGTCGGCAGATTGCCATCCTTCAACAACTTCATTGTGCCCTGATAGCCGATTTCTTCAAATGCCCAGCCTTCGCCCGGCAATTGGACGATATGCGGCTCAAGCCCCAACCCCTCCATCTTTGTCACATAGGCCGTGCGCCGCTTGCGGGCATTCGGGTTGGCCGGCGTCGCCATCTCTACGAATATCGGCGGTTCACCGGACCGGGTCAGGTAATCGACGCTTTGGCTGACAAAGCTGAAATTGTCCGACCCAACAAAAGCTTCGCCAATGCCATCCAAGTTGCTGTCGAACAGAATTGTCGGCACATCCCGGCAGAATTTTTCAATTTCCTTTTTGTCCGACGCCCGCCCCAGCGCAGCCAAAAGCACCCCGGCCGGTTTCAGTGACCGCAGCCCATCCAGGATCTGGTTTTCCAGCGCCTGTTCGCCATGTGAACTGAAAAGCGTCGGCGAATACCCAGCGTCAATACAACGCCGCTCAATCCGTCGTACGATCTCTGCAAAGAAAGGGTCAGCAAGGTAGGGGACAACGATCCCGATATTCTTAGTCAGTTGCCGGTTCTGATTGATGGCATAAACATTGGGACGATAGTCAAACTGCTCCAACGCTTCTTCGATGCGTGCGCGTGTCGTAGCCCTGACACTGGCCGGGTCGTTGAAATATTTCGACACCGTAGGGCGGGATATGCCAATCGCGCCCGCAAACTCTTCCATATTCCGGATCTTGCGTTCACCCATATGCGCGCCCCTAATTCTGCCGCGCAACGCGATCCGTCTTCGCGATTAGAATTTGCCGGAAGACAGTCAATACTTTGCGCGCGCAATTTTTCGACTTTACCTTAGTGGCGCTGAACTGCAGAGGTCAAGGTCAACATCCGGGGGACGGGCAGCGCGGAAAGAGAAGGCGCGCAATGCGCCTTCTCAGCGCCAGTCAGCGGAATGTATCGGCCAACAGACGCGCCAGTGTCGGTTCGCTCAGATATCCGGTCGAGGGCAGGTTCCGGCTGGTCTGGTAGCGCGCGATGGCCCGGCGCGTGTCCCGGTCAAACCGCCCGTCCACATTACCGGGGTTGAACCCAAGCTGGGCCAGTCGGCTTTCGATCAGCCGGGCCAAGATCGGGTTCACGTTCAACCGGCGTTCCTGTTCCTGCGCATCTTCGACGCGTTGGTCTTCCTCGCGGTCGCGCCCTGTCAATTCGTTCAGCTTCTGGGTCGCCTCTTCGGCAAAGGCACCCTCCGGATAACGCTCCAGATAGGCGCGGTAGCCTGCGATATCGCCGCGTGCCCCGGTTTCTTCCCAATAGGCGCGGTCAAGGCGCAATGCCTCTTCGCGCTCACGCTCTTCTTCCGCCTCGATCTCGGCTGCGCGGCGACGCGCCTGAGCATCAATCCGGTCGATCTGTTCGCGGGTCAGGAACGATGTCTGCTGAAACCCGTTCGTCTGCTGCCAGTTGCGGATCGCGTTGCGGCTGCCGGGGCCAAAGATGCCGTCAACACCGCGGGTGTTGTAACCCAGCAAGGTCAGATTACGCTGGATCGCGCGACGGGCATTCCGGTTCAGGTTCAGGCTTTCTTCGGACAGCCGGTCCAGGCGGACGGGATCGTTTTCGATCTCATCCAGCTTGCGCCGCGCCTCGGCGGCATAGGGGCTGTCGGGATACTGAAACAGGAAATCGCGATAGCTGTCGGCGGTATCCTGGGTCTGTGCATCGCGCCATGCGGCGACTGTCGGGTCGCCGGCAGGGCGCGGCGCAGGCCCGTCGGCGTCCGGTTGCATCACCAGACTGGCGGGCCGGAATCCTTCCATGCGCAAACGGCGGCTGTCATCGACATAAGCCACCAGATCAGCGCCATCGCGCGCAGCCTCGGTCAGCACATCATCGACAGACCCGGGCGCGCTGACGATCACGCTGACCCCTTGCGGGATATCAAGCCGACCCACCCCTTGGCTCAGCCCTTGCCCAAGGCTGCCATCGTCACCTTCATCAATGCCCAGAACCAGCAAGGCCTGACCGGGCGTCTGGGCCAACACATGCATCAGGCTATCCACCGAAACGGCCGTATCACCCATGCCAAACAGCGACGGATCGCGCGCATCGGATGCCATCAGCCAGGCGCGGTCACCATCTGAATAGAACCGGCCCGACAAGGCCACGATCAGCCGGTCAGCATCCGCAACCTCGGCCACGAAGCGGTTCAGTTCCGGCAGCATGTCGCGACCGGATTCGTTGGTGGCAACCTCGACCGCATAACCGGCATCGCGCAGATCATCCTCGGCCCGCGCCAGATCATCGGCGCCGGAGACCCGCCGAAACTCCTGATAGCGTTCGACCCCCAGCAACAGGGCGGCATCTTCGGCCATGGCAGGCAGGGCAAGCGCTGACAGCGCGGTACTCAGGAACAATCTACGCATTATGCGTCTCCTTGGTCTTTCATGTTTCATAGGTGCGCCTGTCCTCGATCACGAGGCCATCGCGCGGCAGGGTGCCAGGGGCCATGCAGGCCACTTCACCCTTCAGTTTCAGCACATCCTGCACGGCGGCAGCGATGGCGGCCTGATCCAGCCCTTCGCCTTCCACCTGCACGATCATCTTGTCGGCGTCACCGTCGCGGTCGGCAATCACCCGGGCCCGGTCCACACCTGTCTTGGCGACCAGTGCGGCCACCTGCTCGGGACGGACGAACATGCCCTTGATCTTGGTGGTCTGGTCGGCGCGTCCCATCCAGCCCTTGATGCGCATATTGGTGCGGCCACAGGGGCTGGGGCCGGCCATTACGGCGCTCATGTCGCCGGTGGCAAAGCGGATCAGCGGGTAATCGGGGTTCAGCGAGGTCACGACGACCTCACCCACCTCGCCTTCGGGCACAGGATTACCGGTGCCGGGGGTGACGATTTCGATGATCACCCCTTCGTCGACAATCATGCCTTCGCCCGGCACGGTTTCATAGGCCAGATGCCCCAGATCGGCAGTGGCATAGCATTGCATGCAAGTGATGCCCCGGTCGGCGTAATACTGGCGCAGTTGCGGGAAAAGCGCCCCACCCGATACGGCAGCCTTGGTTATCTGTAACGTCACACCCATCTCATCGGCTTTCTCAAGGATCACCTTGAGGTAATCAGGCGTGCCTGCATAGGCAGTCGTGCCGATATCGGCGGCAGCCCGCACTTGCAGCTCTGTCTGGCCGGTGCCAGCGGGCAAAACCTTGGCCCCCACGGCGCGGGCCCCGCTTTCAAACATGGTGCCCGCAGGGGTCAGGTGATAGCCAAAACAGTTCTGGACAATGTCATCCTTGCCGATCCCGCAGGCCTGCAGGAACCGGCCAAAACGCCACCAGTCATGGCTGGACCCGCCCGGTTCATAGATCGGGCCGGGGGACTGAAAGATATGGGTGATGTTGCTGGTGTGGATCCCGCCAAAGGGGGGGTGTTCCTTTTGCCAGCCGGTCAGGTCCGATTTGCGCAGGACCGGAAACCTGGTCAGATCAGAAAGCGCGTTGATCTCGACATCCGGCAGGCAAGACGTCTCACTTTCGCGGACGATCGCAACCTGTGCTGCCAGGGCTGCCAGTTGCGCCGCCTCTCGCTCTGCGGGGTCGCGTGTTTCCAGATCGTCGTAATAGATCGTCATCGGTATCTCCTGTCCTTACCGGATCATCGTGCCGGGTCGGACAAGGGAAAGCTAGGGGTGATGCGGTGTGTTATGCGATATCAGAGGGCGAGAGCGAGACGGGTCTTTCAGATTGACTGAAGGCCAATCGATAGGAACTGGGAGCCTGATGATATACTCATCGATGTTGATATCCATGGTTGCGATTGTGTATCTTGGCTACTTCTCGTGTTCTTGGCGAGTTTATCTGGGACCTTAAGCGGTCCTGATCGCAGCCCTGGTTTGGCAGTATTTCAATGTTGAGGGCGGCCAATGGCTTGGCGTGGTTGTCATGATGTCGTTGGCTGTTATACTGAAGGTCGCGGCGGTTCTTGAGGGAAGGGAAGAACCATAGCCTGAGCTCTGAGAGTTCTGACGGCGGCAGACTTGCCAATGATTTCCAGATCCGCACCGGCCACAACGGACGGCCCGTCTTCGCGACAGACGAAGCGGAACTAAAGGTGTGGGCGGCCACCTACCTCCCCTTCGGCGGCGTGCACACCGCCACGAGGCCAAACCCCAACCCGCGCTTCCCCCGCCAATGGTTCCAAAGCAAAACCGGCCTGCACCAAAACTGGATGCGGGACTATGACCCCACCTTGGGGCGGTACCTGCAGGCCGACCCGCTGGCGTTGGTTTATGGAGCGAGCATCTACGGCTACGCGCTACAGAACCCGGGGAGGTATGTCGATCCCAGGGGCGAGCAATTAGTTATATTTGATGGCGGCAGCGTCAAGGTCTAAAACGGTGCTGGGCAATTGCAGCAGTCATTCCCGGCTGTGTCTAGTCACCCGGAAACTTGTCAATGCTCGGACGACACAGATAAAATCAATGAAAGCCCGATCCCTGAAAGAAGTTACTCGGTCGATCCAAATAAGACGAATCGACGCAATTTCTTCAATGATCATGGATATTTTAACCGAAATTGGGGGCCAGAGTCCGTATGGGAAATGTTCGAACTTTGATTGAGCCGAATGGTCACAATGCAGGCGGGCGAAATCAGACGTATTTCCATGGCGGTTTTGAGCCTGGTTCAATCGGTTACGTTTATCTAACAAATCAAAATGAAGCTTTCCATAAATGGCTATCTCAACACTCAAATCCTGTCGCAGTTATTATAGATTACTTAGACAACAACTCGATAGGAGATGGGCCGAGATGAAAAACGTTTACAAGCTAGCTGCAGGCTGCGCCACGATGTTGACGTTGGCATTTTTTGGCACAGGTGCGATCTCTGCTGGTCTTGGGTATCCAGATTATAGCTATGAATTTCAAAAGAACTTTTCGATAGATGGAAAGCAATTCGATGCGAGTGACTACTTCTTTGTTGTCCTTCCCAGCGATCCAAATGCCGAGTTATTGCTTTTTGAACATGAAATGCGAGAAATCATATCGCAGACACCAAACTTAGATGTCGGTCAACTTCGCAGCTATGCTGCTTTTCGGACAACATTGATTTGCGAGTGGCAAGACGCGACCCAATCATCAAGGCGAAGCATAGATGTAACTACGCGTGGCAACTTTGGCATCCTGATTTTTGGCTTCGTAGAACATGGAACCAAGGGCCAAAATCTCGAATGGATTTGCACCTTGCCCATCGCATGGGGTTCTTAGCAAGCGTGGTAACCGTTGCTGTGAAGTTGTTGGGCACCAATGGTAAGGAAGTGTAGTTTGGAATACTTAGCCATCCTTTTTTTATCCCTAAACCCCAATACTCATTAACCCTCCACCCCCGCACGCCCCTTATACCCACTCAATCGCCGCCAAGTTGCCATACGCTTTGCCGACGCAAATCCGAAGCTCCGCCGATCGCCCAAATCCCGGCAAAACAAGCCATTAACCCCCGATTCGCGCTGAGCGGCAAAACCCACCGCACGGTGGGGGTCACGCAACACCACCGCACGGTGCTCGGGCAACCCGATCGCGGGTCGACATAGTGGCATCAGCGCACTGGTTCATGAGCGCGGTCGGGCCAACTTTTGTATGAGAACTGGTGCCGCTGAAGGGACTCGAACCCCCGACCCCATCATTACGAATGACGTGCTCTACCATCTGAGCTACAGCGGCGTATCGGGGCGTCTGTTAGCACTCTGCCTTTGCCCCGGGAAGCATTATTTTTCCAAGCTCGGCGTCACCACCTCGGCCTCGACCACTTCGACCGGGGCGGGTGGCGCGCTGTCCTGTTTCTGTCCAACGATCAAAGGCAGCATTTCGGTGCCCGCTGGCATCGCCACGTCGCCGGCGGGTGGTGTTTTCCACGACAATGTGTCGAAGGATTTGCAGTTGCTGCAGGTCGCACCCCAGTTGGCGTGGATATGCTGGCAATTGTCGCAGATCCATTGCGGCCCGCGCGGGGCAGTCAGCGCCCGTGTCAGCCAGCCTCGCACGACGGAGTCGTCTGCCCCTTCGCCCCGTTCGATCGCGGCCATCAGGGTCAGGTTGCGCGCTGTCGGGTCCTTTTCGACCAGATCGCCAAGGGCACGTTTGGCCGCCGGGAAATCCTCGGCCGAGATGTTCAATTCGGCCAGCAGCATCTTTGTCTCGGGATGATCCTCGGTACGTTTGATGAAGCTTTGAAAGCGTTTCAGCCGCGCATCGGCTGTTTCATCCGGGACGATTTCCGCAAAGGCGGCGGCGAGCTCCGGATGGGGTTGCACGCTCCATGCTTTGGTCAGCACACGGGTCGCATAGCGGGCATTGCCATCGGCGATATAGCCGCGCGCAGCCATCACGGCAGCCGGGATCAGGTCAGGCGACAGCCGGTTCGCCTCAATCGCGGCCTCGCGGCTTTCGATGGTTTTGCCGGTGTCCAGAATGTCGCGCGCCTCTGACAGGGCCAGTACCGCATCGCGTCGCTTGTGCACGTCACGCGGCAGGCTGCCGGATTTCAGCTTTGCATTCAGTGTCTGACGTGCGCCGGTCCAATCCGCCTTTTCCGCCTGCAGTTTCAGCAGAACGTCTTGGGTTTCCTCATGCTTGGGCTTTAGTGCAAACGCCTTTTTCGCCAGCGCCAGCGCCAGATCGGTATCCCCTTCGGACAGCTTCTGCTTCATGATCCCGCGCACACCGACAAAGCGTGTTTTGTCATCCGCCAGAAGCTGTTTATAGGTCGCTTCGGCCTTGCGCCTGTCGCCTGTCAACTCGGCGGCCTGCGCGGTCAGCAGGTTGGTCAGTTGCGGTTGCTTGAGGTACTTTTCGGCCCGGGCCGCCTTGGTCATGGCCAGATGCCCCTCGCCGGATGCCAAGGCCATCATGCCTTCTGACAGCGCCTCGTATCCTTTGCGTTCCCGGTTGCGGTCGAAATAGCGCGAGATCGCGGTTTCGTCGCCATTGAGGAACTTGAACGTGGCCACCATCAACGCCAGCAATTTCAACCCTAGCCAGACCGCCACGACAACGGCGACAAAGCCGAAGACCAGTTCGATTGGACTAAGGGTAAAGGCGATGCCGCCGACCGAGATCGTGGCGCCCCCTTCCACATCCATCAGCATCGTGCCGCCATAAGTCAGCGCGATGACGGCTGCGACGAAAACCAGGATTTTAATCAAGGACCAGAGCATGGGTTTCGCCTTCAGTTATCATTCAGGGTGGTGGACAGGGTATCGACCGCATTGATCGCGGCGGCGCGTGTTTCGGCCCGGCCCAGCCAATCGGTCATTTCAACGCGCGCTTCTTCTGGGAGGGCTGCGATTTCGGCCAACGCATCGGATAGCCGCCCAGCTTTTACGGCCGCTTCGGCCCGCGACAGGATGGCGTCAACATCATTGCCCTCGCGCGGCACGGTTGACCGGACTTCGAACTGGTTTCTCAGGAATGCGCCGACGCCAGTGGTTTCTTCGCCAGCGACGCCTGCACCACGGGCTGCGGCAAGGGCCGCACCGGCGACCTCGGGGAATTCTTCCTGCAGCGACACCAGGGTTGGCACGCCACTTTCCGCTGCAAGCAGGGCATCAGGGGCGGATCCCTGAATGGCATCCTCAAGATCGCCCAGCGCGGCCCCAAGCGGTTCACCACTGTCCAGCGAGGTTTGAATGCGGGCCAGTGCGGCGCGACCGGCGGCGGCACGGGCAGCCGCCGCTGCATTTTCTTCAATCGCGGCGGCCTCTGCGCGGGCCTCGTCCAGTTGAGCGCGTGCTGTGCCGGTCAGTTGTTCCATCTCGGCACGCAGGTTTTCCAACTCGGCCTCATAGGCAGCGATGGCCCGATCCGAAACTGTGCCTTCGCCGGTTGGCAGACTTTCCAGATCGGCGATCCGGCTGTCGAGCGCGTTCAGATCCTCCGTCACCTGTGCTTGCAGGTTGTCGAGGTTCGTTGCCAGTTCGGCCTGTGCGGCCTCGATCCCGCTCAGATCCACCTCGGGGATGCTGGCGACTTGGTTTTGCAACGCATCAATGCTCGCCGATTGTGCGGCGATCTGATCGGCGAGGGATGTGTCAGTTTGTGTGCTGAGAAGTGTGGCCGCGCCAAACCCAAGAATGCCGGCAATAAGCCCGCCCAGCAGCAGCGGAAAGAAACCACCAGACCTTTGTGCAGGGGCCGGAGCCGTTGCCGGTGACGCGGCTGGCACCTTCTCTGGCGCTGACTGCCCAACTTTCGGTTTCGGCTCCTCGGCCTTGGGTGGCGTTGGCGTTGGCTTGGTCGGCTTTGCCTCTTTCGGTTCGGGCTTGGCCGGGGCTGTTTGCGCCTTTGCGGGCTCATGCACCTCTGGCGGGATCGCGTCGACGAGCGTTTCGGCCTTGATCGATTCGTCGGGCTTTTTCGCGTTTGCGGCCGGTTTTTTCGATTTCGTCGTTGTTTTACGACCATTGGATGGCTGTTTTGCCACGTTTATCACCCTTTCCGCGCCCCCACCCACGAAACGCGCAGGTGATGGTCTACATTATCCCGCCTCTGCCGGACCCTCAAGCGCGGGTACGGCTAGCGGTTGTCACCCACCAACGCAGAAAGCGCTGCAATGGTTGCAGCCAGCATCGCATCACCCGTCGGTCCAGCGGCGATATGAACGCTGGCGGCGGACAAATCCGGCAAGGCCGCATCACTGATCGCCACAATATGCAGCGGTGCCGTGAATGGCCCTTGATCAGACAATATGGTGACCGTGCGCGGCGAGAACAGGGGAAGAACCACAGGTTTTTCACCCGACAGGGCCCGCATCGCTGCCGCGCTCAATGGTTGGGGGGCCTGATCATAGGCGACAAGATCAGCGCAAGCGATGCCCGCCTTGGTCAGTTTCGCCGCCACGTCGCCCCGGGCGTGTCGCCCACGGATATGGGCAAGCGGCCCGGTCGGACAGGCGGCGACAATGGTCGTGATCAATTCTGCGGCATTGCCCGGTCCCGCTTTCGCGGCAAACCCGGCTTCGGTCGCTGCCTCCGCCGTCCGGTCCCCGACACACCATGCGGGTAGGCCGGCAGGCAGGTTCAGCCGGGCGGCCTGCGCGACCCCGTTGGCAGAGGTGAATATCAGGCCGGACACTTGTGGGACCTCAACCGGCAAGGGCACAATCTGCACAAGCGGTGACAGGATGATCTGCAAGTCACCATCCCATGCCGCACGCAACGCCTGGGCAAACGCCTTGCCTTGCGGCAGCGGTCGGGTGATGATGAGCGTCGGTGACCATTGTTTGAGCATCGCCGCAGTGTTACCTGCGTCGCAGCGACACGCAACCGGAACGCCAATGACCAAGGACCTGACACTGCTGGGGATCGAAAGCAGCTGTGATGATACGGCTGCCGCTGTCGTGCGTGGCACCACGATCCTGTCATCGGTCGTCTATGGGCAGACATCCCTGCATATGGAATTCGGCGGCGTCGTCCCCGAAATCGCGGCCCGCGCCCATGCTGAAAAGCTGGATCATTGTATCGAAGAGGCGTTGGAGATTGCCAAGGTGCAGCTGACCGATCTCGACGGGATCGCCGTGACCGCCGGCCCCGGCCTGATCGGCGGTGTCCTGTCCGGGGTGATGTGTGCCAAGGGGATTGCGGCGGCAACCGGTCTGCCCCTGATCGGGGTCAACCATCTGGCCGGGCACGCCCTGACCCCGCGCCTGACGGATCAGGTGCCGTACCCCTATCTGATGCTGCTGGTTTCTGGCGGCCATTGCCAGTTTCTGATTGTTGAGGGGCATGACAGCTATCGCCGGATCGGCGGGACAATCGACGACGCGCCGGGCGAGGCGTTTGATAAGACCGCCCGCATTCTGGGCCTGCCGCAGCCCGGCGGGCCATCGGTTGAAAAGGCGGCGGCAAAGGGGAATTCAAAACGTTTCGTCATGCCGCGCCCGCTGCTGAACCAGCCGGGGTGCGATATGTCCTATTCCGGTCTCAAGACGGCAATCTTGCGCGCGCGTGATGGGGTGGTCGAAAAGGCAGGTGGGCTGACACGTCAGGATCAGGCCGATCTGAGTGCGGGATTTCAGGATGCCGTCACAGCAATTCTGACCGAAAAGACGCGACGCGCGCTAGAGACCTATCTGGCCCTGTCACCCGAAACCAAAACCTTTGCCATCGCCGGTGGTGTCGCGGCGAACGGGCCGATCCGGGCGGCCCTGCAGGGTCTGTGTACCGATACCGGCACGACATTTGTGGCACCGCCACTGGCGCTTTGCACCGACAACGCGGCGATGATCGCCTACGCCGGGATCGAACGGATGATGCATGGCGAAGCGGACGATCTGACCTTATCGGCCCGCCCACGCTGGCCATTGGATGATCAGGCCGCACCTATGCTGGGATCAGGCAAGAAGGGGGCCAAGGCATGAAGATCGGAGTGGCGGGTGGCGGTGCCTTTGGAACCGCACTGGGCGTGGCACTTGCGCTTGATGGCAATGATATCCTGCTTTGGGCGCGCAACCCTGATGCGGTGGATCGGATGCAAAGCGGGCGGACCAACCCCAAACTGCCCGGCGTCACCCTGCCGGACAACATGGCGTTCACCGCCACCACCGATGATCTATTCACCCGCGATATCATCCTTCTGGCGATCCCGGCCCAGACCTTGCGGGATTTCCTGACCACCCATCGCGCGCATCTGGACGGCAAACAACTGGTCGCATGTTGCAAGGGCATCGACCTGACCCGGATGACCGGTCCCGCCAGCACCATCTCCGATCTGGTGCCCGATGCCACTGCCGCCGTGCTGACCGGCCCCAGCTTTGCTGCCGATATTGCGCGGGGGTTGCCCACCGCACTGACGCTTGCCTGTGCCGATGATGCGATGGGTGCCATCCTGCAAACCGCGCTTTCGACGACCGCGCTGCGCCTTTACCGGTCGACCGATACGATCGGGGCCGAACTGGGTGGCGCGCTGAAAAACGTCATGGCGATTGCATCGGGTGTGACGATTGGGGCTGGCCTGGGCGACAGCGCGCGTGCGGCGTTGATCACACGCGGCTTCCCTGAAATGCAGCGGCTGGCGCTGGAACTGGGGGCCGACAGGGCGACCTTGCTGGGTCTGTCCGGCTTTGGCGATCTGGTGCTGACCTGCACATCCGATCAATCGCGCAACTATCGCTATGGGCTGGCGCTGGGCCGGGGCGAGGATTTCGACAGCGGCACTACGGTTGAGGGGGCGGCAACCGCCCGCGCTGTGCGCCAGATGGCTGTTGATCTGGACATTGACCTGCCAATCTGCACGGTGGTGGCCGATCTGATCGAAGGAAATACGGATGTGCCCGCAGCACTCAACGCCCTGCTGTCGCGTCCATTGAAGGAGGAATAAATGCGCTTTGCCCTGATGACCCAAGACAAACCCGGCGCGGTCCAGACCCGTATGGATAACCGCGACGCGCATCTGGCCTATATCGCCGACACTGGCGTCGTCGAAATGGCGGGGCCGATGCTGGATGATGACGGGCAGATGTGCGGATCGCTGATTGTGCTTGATATGGATGATATGGCCGCAGCACAGGCCTGGGCCGACAACGACCCCTACGCCAAGGCAGGACTGTTCGAAAGCGTGACACTGCGCGCCTGGAAAAAGGTGATCGGCTGATGGCGTATTGGTTGTTCAAATCCGAACCCGATGTCTGGGGATGGGACAAACAGGTCGCCAAGGGTGAGGCTGGCGAAGAATGGGACGGCGTGCGCAACTATCAGGCCCGCAATAACATGCGCGCGATGAAGCTGGGCGAAAGGGGCTTCTTCTATCACTCGCGCTCCGGTCTTGAGATCGTGGGCATTGTCGAAGTTTGCGCCGAAGCCCACCCCGACAGCACCACAGATGACGAACGTTGGGACTGCGTGGATATCAAGGCGGTGCGGCCCTTTGCCAAGCCCGTCACCTTGGAAGACATCAAGGCGGATGGGCGCTTGAAGGACATGGTGCTGGTCAACAATTCCCGCCTGTCTGTGCAGCCAGTGACGGACGAGGAATGGAAAATCGTCTGTGCGTTGGGAGAGACCGACTCAGATTAGACGATCTGGCAACCGGGCCAGTTGATGACCGGCCCGGTGTGTCACGATCAGTAAAGCGGGATAGTCAGACCGGCAAAGAGCGAGGTCGTCGCAATGTCGTCGTTTTCACGACCCGCTTCGAAGGCATCGAATTCCCCGTGCGCCACGACGTTGCGGGTATCGACGACGCCCTGAAACAGCCTGTAGCTGATGCCGAATTCCATCGACGCGCCGTCACCGGCCCAAGCGGCGGGCATCAGGATTGAGGGAGTGATTTCGATGGTGGTCACGTCGATCTTGTCTTCGAATGTTTCTTCCTGAAGCTGATTGAATTCCCCGACATCCGTTTCCAGATCGGTGATCGTCATCTCACGGTCGCCGCGATACTGACCGACAAAACCTTCGATGTTGAACGTCAGATCGCGGGGCAGGGCGATCTGGTGCCGTGCGCCGAGTTTGACGCCGAGGCCACGAAACTCCGTGTCGCGATCAACGAAGTTTTCGAACCCGCCGGGAAACAGATGCTCTGAATTGAGTTCATTGCGGAACCCCAAAGCCGATACGCCGGCCAAAAGCTGTGTCTGGCCCGACCCGAGCGAATAACTGGCCAACGCGTGGATATCGGCAAAGCTTGTGCGGTTGTCGACCTCTGCGCTGTCCTGACAGTCTGAAATGAGCCCGAGGAAGGTCTGGGCATCGCAACCATCCGGCGCGAATAGATCGCCACCTGATACGGTGCTGAACTGCAGACCCAGATCAAGACCGACGCCGCCATAAAGATCATCGATCATGTAGTTCAGCGCGACCATGCCGCCGGTGCCGTAATCGGTAGTGATTTGATCGGTGGTATCGTTAATGGTGGCATATGTGTATTCGCTGTCCAGCGTCGCGGTGATCCCGCCCCTCAGACGCAACTCGTCCGCCTGCGCGGTTTGTGCGCAAAGTGTCGTGACAATCAAGAATGTACCAATGCGAGAGTGTTTCATAATTTCTCCTTTTCGAAATCTGCGTTGACCTCTGGTAGACCGCGTGTATCCGGGTGGTGAACGCGAGCCCTGTGCGATCTACGCAGCAGCGAAGGGTTCTATTCTTGCAGATGGTGATTTTTTGAATTGCGGACAGGAATTCCTGTGATGTGCTCTGCACAAAGCCCTGGCCTGCGACATTCTGTCAGGTCATACTTTGCCCCACCAAGGATGGAGGGGACAAATGGGATTTCTGGCAGTTTTGGTGGCGACAGTGGCGAGTTTCGCTTTTGGGGCGTTCTATTACGGAGCGCTTTCGAAACCGTGGATGGAGGCGTCGGGCGTGCCATTGGGCGAGGATGGCAAGCCGCTGAACGCCAGCAACCCGACGCCTTACATCGTGTCGTTCATCTGCATCCTGCTGGTGGCGGGCATGATGCGGCACAGTTTTGCGCTGTCGGGGATCGACACGGCGGGCAAAGGGTTGGTGTCCGGGCTGGGCATCGGTCTGTTTTTCATCGCGCCATGGATTTTCCTGAACACCGGCTATTCGAACCGCCCGTGGAAACTGGCCATCATCGACAGCGGATATGCGGTGGCCACCGGGGCGATCTGCGGCACGATCCTGAAGCTGTTTTGATAAAAAAAAGAGGGTCCGGACATAGGTCGGACCCTCTTTTCACCCCGCGTGCTCCTAAGCCACCACACGCAACTGAATCTCTAGGTCCGGACCATTCTGGCCGTGTATTGGGTCTAACCGAAAAAGCCTAATTCAAGCAAATGAATTGACCTGAAAAATCGAGTCAAAAAAACTGAAAGATGAGGGAACAAAACGCAGAACGCCCGCCGGACCGGCAGGCGTTCGTGGTCTATTCCTGACCTTAATCAGCCGTAAACGGCCTCTTTCTTGAAATGCTTGGTCAGCATGTAATAGACAACCGCGCGGTACTTGTTCCGCTCGGATTTGCCATATGTATCAAGAACCGCGTCAATGGCCGAGTCGAGTTCGGGGCCGTCTTTCAGGCCAAGCTTCTTGATCAGAAAGTTGTTTTTGACGGTTTCAATCTCAGCGGGCTGGCTTGCGGCAACGGTCGAGGCGTCTGCATTGTAAATCGCTGGGCCGCATCCGATGGTGACCTTTGTCAGCAGATCCATATCTGGCGTCATGCCGCATTTATTCTTCAGGTCATCAGCATACTTTGCGATTAAATCGTCTCTTTTACCCATTGGATTTGTCCCCAGTCATTGTTTTTGCAGGATTGCACGACGCCTTGGAGTGGCGGCGATGGCCGCACGTTAAAGGGACAGATCACAATTCGTAAAGAAAAAACCGGATAAGCGGCAATGATCCGCCTTGCAACGGTCCGGGATGAACCGAGGATGAACGGATGACCGTAAAGCACGCATCCGTGAATGATCCAGTCCGTGAAGCACGCCGTAAACCGTAGGTCACCACAATAAAGGAAATGGTAATGACTATGAACAAATACTTGCTGGCTGCTCTGATCGCGACCGCACCCATCGCGGCAACGGCGCAAAGCTGGGATGGCGGCTATGTCGGTGTGCAGCTTGGTTCTGCCGATATTGATGTCGATGGCGCCGCAGAGTTGGAAGGCGACGGCACATCGGTTGGTATCTTTGCGGGCTTCAACGTGTCCAATGGTGGCCTCGTCTATGGGGCAGAGATTGATTATGACACCACCGACTACGAAATCGCCGATGGTGCGCAGGAGGTTGATTCAACCACACGTCTGAAAGGCCGCATCGGCACCGAACTGGGCGGTGGTCTGGCTTATGGCGTTGCCGGTTTTGTTGCGGCGACATCCCCGGGTCTGGGCGACGACAATGGCTATCTATTCGGCCTCGGGTATGACTTCCCCGTGTCCGAAAACATCTTCGTTGGTGCAGAACTGCTGCAGCACCAGTTCGAAGATTATAACGACAGCGATCTTGATGTGGGTGTCACCACGATCAAGGCGCGCGTGGGCTTTAACTTCTAGAGTTACTGCCGCATTCCCTGATGGCGCGGGCCGGATATCCCGCGCCATCACCTGGTTACCGGCACAACCCCCAACCCGTCGATTGCAGGTGAAAATGATCGGCATGCAGCCGGTTGTAATCAGGCGACAGCGTCAGATTAAACCAGTCGCAGGCCCCGTCACGGGCGGCGCGCAGAAATGCGGCTTCGGCACTGTCCCCATCCCATCCCGATAACAGACGCACGGACCGCCCATCGGCAAACCGGAATCCCGCGATGTCGATGGCGTCTGCGGTGGCATGTGTGCTCATCCGCGATGACGGGCCTGCACCCGTCCGCATGGCCCGGCAGCTATAGCTGCCGAAATGGTCGATCCCGGTCAGGTCGGTGCCCAGCAAGTTCCGCGCGGCGGGTTGCAGGCTGTGCCGTTCCCACATCGCCATGCGCAGGGCGATAGCGCAGCGGGTTTCGACGCCGGCAAGGCGGGCCTGACCGACACCGCGCAGATCAATGCGGTCGCGGATATGGCATTGGCTGGTCGCCTCAAGGTCAGCCATAGATTGCAGGGCTGCGTGCCCATCGAGTGCTGCCAGGCAGGCCGCGCCAACGGCCGCCGTGCGGTTCAGCTTCCACCCCGTCAGGGGTGTCACCGGATCACTGATGCGCAAGGGTTTGGTCGGGTTCCACGCCTCTGGCAGTGGTGTGTCGGGATGCATCAACGCCTGCCAGCCGCCAAACCCCATGAGCCCCAGAAAAACCAAAGTGACCGCCCCCCGCAAAAGGGGACGGCCACGGGATTTGCGATCTTCGTCTTTCTTTGCGGCGTCCTGCGCCATTGCCTGACGTTTGGCGTGCCGCATCGCCGATCAGTAGCGGTAGTGTTCGGGCTTGAACGGCCCGTCGACAGTGACACCGATATAATCGGCCTGCTCTTTCTTTAGTTCGGTCAGCTTCACGCCGATCCGCTTCAGGTGCAGGCGCGCGACCTTTTCGTCCAGATGCTTGGGCAGGATGTAGACCTGGTTTTCGTATTCACCGCCATTGTTCCACAACTCCATCTGCGCCAGGACCTGATTGGTGAAAGACGCTGACATGACAAATGAAGGATGACCGGTCGCGTTGCCGAGATTCAGCAAACGGCCCTCGGACAGCAGGATCAGACGATTGCCGGACGGCATCTCGATCATGTCCACCTGTTCCTTGATGTTGGTCCATTTGTGGTTCTTCAGGGCGGCGACCTGTATTTCATTGTCGAAATGGCCGATATTGCCGACGATCGCCATATCCTTCATCTCGCGCATATGCTCGATCCGGATCACGTCCTTGTTGCCAGTGGTGGTGATGAAGATGTCAGCGCTCGCCAACTCATCTTCCAACAGCACAACCTCAAACCCGTCCATGGCGGCCTGCAATGCACAGATCGGGTCGACCTCGGTCACCTTCACGCGGGCACCGGCCCCGGCCAGCGACGCGGCAGACCCTTTGCCCACATCGCCGTAACCGCAAACCACGGCGACCTTGCCGGCCATCATCGTGTCGGTGGCGCGGCGGATCCCGTCAACCAGCGATTCCTTGCAGCCATATTTGTTGTCGAACTTGGACTTCGTCACGCTGTCATTGACGTTGATCGCGGGGAAAGGCAGTTGGCCTTTCTTGTGCAGGTCATAGAGGCGATGAACACCAGTCGTCGTTTCTTCTGACACGCCCTTGATCGCATCGCGGGTTTTGGTGAACCAGCCGGGGCTTGCGGCCATCCGTTTCTTGATCTGGGCCTGAATGACCTCTTCCTCTTCCGAGGTTGGCACGCCAAATTCCTCACCTGCCTCGATACGGGCACCCAGCAGAACGTAAAGGGTCGCGTCACCGCCATCATCCAGGATCATGTTGGCGCCTTCAGGGAACAGGAAGGATTTATCAAGGTAATCCCAGTGTTCTTCCAGTGTCTGACCCTTGATCGCAAAGACCGGCGTGCCGCCTGCCGCAATCGCTGCCGCCGCGTGGTCCTGCGTGGAAAAGATGTTGCAAGAGGCCCACCGCACATCCGCGCCAAGGGCCACCAGTGTTTCAATCAGAACGGCCGTCTGGATCGTCATATGCAGCGAGCCGACAATGCGCGCGCCCTTCAACGGTTTCTTCTCACCATATTCCTCGCGCAGCGCCATCAGGCCGGGCATTTCGGTTTCAGCGATATCAAGCTCTTTGCGGCCAAAAGCGGCAAGGTTGATGTCTTTGACGATATAGTCTTGCGACATGTTTCATTCTCCTGAGTGGGTCGGCGCTGCCATAGCATCGCGCCCCGCTTGCTACAATCCGATGCCTCGTATTAATTGGAATGTTCTAGATAGTCTTAAGGCGGTCCGACAATGAAACAACCACGCGCGTGGCAACGCATGCTTTCGGGGCGCCGGTTGGACCTGCTGGACCCGACCCCGGTGGATATTGAGATTGCGGATATCGCCCATGGCCTTGCCTTTGTCGCCCGCTGGAACGGGCAGACCAAGGGTGATTTTGCCTATTCCGTCGCCGAACATTCCCTGCTGGTGGTCGATATCTTTCGTCGTCAGCAACCGAACGCGCCGGTCAAATGGCAGTTGGCCGCCCTGCTGCACGACGCGCCCGAATACGTGATCGGTGACATGATCAGCCCGGTCAAGGCCGCGGTCGGCCCCGGTTATGGCGCGCTGGATGATCGGCTGACGGCGGCGATCCATCTGCGCTTTGGCTTGCCTGCCCAGATCCCCGCAACGGTGAAACGCCAGATCAAGCGGGCCGACAAATTGTCGGCCTGGTTGGAGGCCGTGCAGATCGCCGGGTTCACCCGCGCCGAGGCGGATAAATTCTTTGGCAAACAGGACCCCGCCCTGACTGAAAGCCTGACCATTCGCCTGCGCGCCCCGACCGAGGTGCGGGACGATTTCACGAAACTGCACCAGACCCTGATGGAGGCCTTATGATCATTCGCGATGCAACTGCCGCCGATGCTGCCCAAATGACCGATCTCCTGAATGAGATCATCGCGATGGGTGGCCCGACGGCGTATCAAACCCCCTTTGATACCGACCGTATGCTGCACCACTGTATCGCTCGGTCCGGCCTTGTTTCGTCTCAGGTTGCTGAACTGGATGGGGCCGTGCTTGGCTTTCAGTACCTGGCCTGGGCCGACGATCCAGACGATCCAATGCCAGAAGGTTGGGCCATCATTGCCAGCTTTGTTGCGTCGTCTGCGGCGGGCAAGGGTGTGGGACAACACCTGTTTGCGGCCACAAAAGCGGTGGCCATCAAGGCAGGTGTCAAAACCATCGACGCCACGATCCGCGCCGACAACGTGCCCGGTCTGCGTTATTACAGCGGGCTGGGGTTTGTGGATTACGACCGCCTTGTTGCGATCCCGCTGCGCGACGGCACTGTCGTAGACCGGGTGCGCAAGCGCTACGATCTATGATCGGGCACGCCTTCACCCTCAAACAGTTGGAGGCGCTGGTCTGGGTCGCCGACCTTGGCAGTTTCCGCAAAGCCGCCGCACATCTGAACACGACCCAGCCGAATATTTCATCCCGCATCGCGGGGTTGGAGGAAACGCTGGGCGTTGTCCTGATGCAGCGCGATGCAGGGGCTGTCCGTCTGACCGACAAAGGGCGCGAGATACTGGCAGCCGCGCGCGAAACACTGCGTCAGGCCGAACAACTGGTCACGGTTGTCGACCGCCCTGACCTGATCGCCGACCGGTTGCGGCTGGGCGTGACCGAACTGGTCGCCTGCACATGGCTGCACGCCTATCTGCGCGCCCTGAAATCGGCCTATCCCGGCGTCACTGTCGAACTTACGGTCGATCTGTCGCGCAATCTGGACAAGGAACTCAGCGGTCGCGCGCTGGACCTGACCGTGCAGACGGCGCCCTTTGCGTCGCCCGCCAGCGGGGTCGTCGAACTGGGTGATTTTCCCTATGTCTGGGTTGGCACCAAGGCAATCCTGTCGGGATTGCCGGATTGCCCTGTGGTCGCGGATCTGTTGCCGCACAGCGTCCTGACCCATGCCCGGCACACGCAGGCTTATCAGGAATTGACCGACCATGCTGCCGCCAACGGCCTGTCAATGGCGCGCATCGCGCCCTCAAACAGCATGGCGTCCTGTGTTCAGATGGCGCAGGACGATATGGGTGTGGCCTTGTTGCCGCTGGCATTGGTGGAAAACGAGATCGCGGAAGGATCGTTGCAGGTGGCGGATGTCGATTGGCACCCATCACCGCTGCGGTTCGCCGCACGCTATCAGGCGGAACGGGTCGCGCCATATGTGGCGCGTTGCGCGGCACTGGCGATTGATGCGCTGGCGGATTATCAGAAGGCCAGAGGATAAAAATAAGCGATCACTCTGATCAATAATAATAATTTGCAGCTATCTGTCGGACCGGTCAAAACTGGACCGAGTGAAAGGGGATGATCGGACATGACAGCGAATGCGGTGCGGCTTGGCGTAGATATCGGGGGGACCTTTACCGATGTCGTGCTGGAAACCGGTGCAGCGTCGTTTTCGACCAAGGTGCTGACGACCTATGCAGCCCCCGAAAACGCCATCATCGACGGGATGCATCAGGTTTGTGGCAAGGCCGGGATCGGACCCGATCAGATCAGCCAGATCATTCACGGCACGACGCTGGCCACCAACGCCCTTATTGAACGGCGCGGGGCGAAGACGGCGCTGATCACGACCGAAGGCTTTCGTGACGTGATCGAAATGCGCACCGAAAGCCGATTTGAGCAATATGACCTGAACCTTGAGCTGCCCGAACCGCTGCTGCCGCGCCAGATGCGTTACACTGTGCCAGGCCGCATTGATGCGACGGGTGCAGAACTGGTGCCGCTGTCCCGCGCCGCTGTCGAGGCGGTGGTCGATCAGATCGCTGTGGCGGGGTATGAAAGCGTCGCGGTTGGTCTGATCCATTCCTATCTGAACGACGCCCATGAACGGCTGGTGCGCGATGTGCTGGCCGACAGGATGCCGGACGCGATGGTGTCGATCTCCTGCGAAGTGTCCCCACAGATGCGCGAATACGAACGGTTCAATACCACCGTCGCCAACGCCTATATCAAGCCGCTGATGAAATCCTATCTGGGGCGGCTGGCGGGGCGGTTGCGCGATGAAGGGGCCGCTTGCAATATCTTTCTGATGCATTCCGGTGGCGGGATCATCTCCATCGAAAGTGCGGCGGAATTTCCTGTGCGGCTGGTTGAATCCGGCCCTGCAGGTGGTGCCGTTTTCGCGGCCCATATTGCCGCCCGCTATGGGCTGGACAAGGTGCTGTCCTTCGATATGGGCGGCACCACCGCCAAAATCTGCCTGATCAAGAACCAGACGCCCAAGACATCCCGCGTGTTCGAGGTTGCGCGCACCTATCGCTTCAAGAAAGGGTCGGGCATGCCGATTTCGATCCCGGTGATCGACATGGTTGAAATCGGGGCCGGTGGCGGCTCGCTCGCCCATGTGGATGCGATGCGCCAGATACGGGTGGGGCCGGAAAGTGCGGGGTCCGAACCCGGGCCTGCCTGCTATGGGCGCGGAGGCGACAGGCCCGCTGTGACGGACGCCGATCTGGTGCTGGGCAAGCTGGACCCGGATAATTTTGCGGGCGGCAGTATTACCCTATCAGAGGGTATTTCTGAGGCTGCACTGACCACGCATCTGGGGGACATTCTGGACATGGACGCCGCCACATCCGCCTTTGGACTGGCCGAGGTCGTGGATGAAAACATGGCCAACGCCGCCCGCGTCCACGCGGTCGAAAACGGCGAAGACCTGTCGGATTACACCATGATCGCCTTTGGCGGCGCAGCGCCGCTGCATGCCGGGCGGTTGTGCGAGAAACTTGGCGTTGATCGTCTGCTGGTGCCGCCCGGTGCCGGGGTCGGCTCTGCCATTGGTTTTCTGCGCGCGCCCTTCAGTTTTGAGGCGAACAGGTCCGTCTATATGCGTCTGTCGGATTTTGATGGTGAGCAGATCAAGACCCTTCTGACCGACCTGCAATCCGAAGCAACAGGGTTCGTGCGCAATTGCGATGCAAAGGCTGATATCCTGAGCGAATTCAAGGTCTACATGCGCTATACCGGCCAGGGTTGGGAAATCCCTATCACCCTGACCGAAGCGCAGGCAATGAACCCCGACGCGGCCACATTCCAGCGGTTGTTCGAGGAAGAATATACCAAGCTTTTCAGCCGCACCGTCGCTGGCCTCGATATCGAAATCACCGTCTGGGCTGTCAACGCGACCACGCCGCCCGAGGCGGTCGCGCCCATCGCGGTGAGCCGAACCACGGGCAGCGCGCCGGTCACCAGCCACCGCCAAATCTTTGACCCTGCGCTGGGCCTCTACCAAAACGCTGCAATCATCCAGCGCGATGCTATGGAGGCCGGGGCCACGGCCGAAGGCCCTGCCGCTATCACCGAGGATGAGACGACGATCATCATCCCGATCTCGCGCCGTGCCATCCGCCAGCCGGATGGCTGTATCGACATCACTGTGAAAGGCTGAACCGATGACCCATTCCGATGTCGCCTATCAGGTCATGTGGAACCGGCTGATCTCGGTGGTCGAAGAACAGGCGCAGGCGCTGGTGCGCACCGCCTTTTCCACCTCAGTGCGCGAGGCTGGGGATCTGTCCGCCGGGGTTTACGACACCCATGGCCGCATGCTGGCCCAGGCGGTCACTGGCACCCCCGGCCATGTGAATGCCATGGCCGATGCCGTTTCCCATTTCATCCGGCGGATCGGGCGGCAGAATATCATGGCGGGCGATGTCTATATTACCAACGACCCTTGGGAAGGGACAGGCCACCTGCATGACATCACAATGGTCACCCCGTCCTTTCATAACGGACTACTCGTCGGCTTCTTTGCCTGTACCGCTCATGTGGTCGATATAGGCGGGCGCGGTTTTGGGGCGGATGCTGCGAGTGTCTATGAAGAGGGGCTTTATATCCCCATCATGAAATTCGCCGCCGGTGGCGAGGTCGATGAAACGCTGGTCCGGATCATCCGGGGCAATGTCCGCGAACCGGATCAGCTGATCGGCGACATCTACGCGCTGGCCACCAGCAACGATATTGGCCATCGGCGCCTGATTGATATGATGGAGGAGTTCGGGCTGGATGATCTGGACGGGATCGCCGGTTTCATCCTCGACAATTCGCGCCGCGCGACGCTGGAGCGGATCGCCGCCTTGCCGCGCGAGACGGCGACGGGCGAGATGACGGTGGACGGGTTCAGCGCGCCGATCACGCTGAAGGTCAAACTGACAATCGAGGCCGACAGGATTATCACCGATTTCGCCGGGACATCGGGTGTCGATAAGAAGGGCATCAACTGCCCGCTGGTCTATACAAAGGCCTATGCTTGCTATGCCCTGAAAGTGGCTATCGCGCCGGAAATCCCCAATAACGCCGCCAGCCTTGCGCCGTTTGAAGTTGTTGCACCCGAAAACACCATCGTACATGCGCTGCATCCTGCCCCGGTCGCACTGCGGCACATCGTCGGGCATTTCGTGCCGGATACGGTCTTTGACGCGCTCGACAAGATCCTGCCGGGTGTCGTACCCGCCGAAGGTGCCGGGTGCCTGTGCAATTTTCAGGTCAGCCTGCGCCCCCGCACCGATGCACCAGCCCCTACCAATGCACGCCGGGCTGAGGTGCTGACCTTCAATTCCGGCGGCTCCGGCGCGCGCCCGAAGCATGACGGGCTGAACGCCACGGCCTTCCCCTCTGGCGTCATGACCATGCCGGTTGAAGCGACCGAACATGCAGGCCCTGTCATCATCTGGCGCAAGGAACTCAGGCCTGACAGCGGTGGCGCTGGCAAACGGCGCGGCGGGCTGGGGCAATATATGGAGGTGGGCTCGCGGGAGGGCCATGAGTTCGACATGCAGGCGATGTTCGACCGGGTGCATCATCCGGCGCGGGGGCGGCGTGGCGGGCAACCCGGCGCGCCGACAACCATCGCGCAGGATGACGGGACCGCGATGCAAGGCAAGGGCAAACAGTTCGTCCCCCACGGTCGGCGCGTGCTGCTGGGGCTGCCCGGCGGGGCAGGCTACGGCAACCCGTCCGAACGGCCCAAAGACCTGATCAGGCGCGACCTTGCGCGTGGCTATATCTCGGCCCAGACTGCCGCCGATGATTACGGGCTCAGCGCGGATGAAATTGCCGCCGTGCAGGCTGCCGTTGCCAAGGAGGAGGCCATCTGATGCCAGCGCCGAAACACGATAGCTATGACGTGATCATCGTGGGTGGCGGGATCATGGGTGCATCCACGGCGTGGTTTCTGACAGAAAACCCCGATTTCGATGGGCGGGTTCTGGTGGTGGAACGGGACCCGACCTACCAATTCGCGTCGACCACCCACACCAACAGCTGCATGCGCCAACAATTCTCGGAAGAATTGAACGTACGGATCTCCCAATTCGCCGCCGATTTCGTGAAAAACTTGCGGACCTATATGGGAGGCGACGACCGGGTGCCGGAACTGTCCATCCGGTCCTTCGGCTATATGTATCTGGCCGATACCGAAGAGTTCGCCAATGTCCTGCGCGAGAATATCAAGGTGCAGCACGCCGCCGGGGCTGCCACCGAACTGATGACGGCAGACCAGATCAAGGCCACCTATCCGTTCTACAACGTTGATGACATCGTGCTCGGCTCGATCAATCGGGTCGACGAAGGGTATTGGGACGGCGGCGCCGTTTTTGACTGGTGGCGCCGCCAGTCCCGCGAACGAGGCATGGAATACATCCATAACGAAGTCATTGCGATGAACCGGAACGCTGCTGGCACCCGCGTGGAAAGCGTGATCCTGAAATCGGGCGAGGTTATTGCTTGCGGTCAGGTCGTCAACGCCTCCGGGCCGCGCGCAGTTGAAACCAGCCGGATGATCGGGGTCGAGATTCCGGTCGAGCCGCGCAAGCGCTACTCTTGGGTATTCTCGGCGGAAAAACCGCTTGATCAGGACCTGCCGCTAACGATCGACCCGTCTGGCGTGCATGTGCGCGAAAACGGCGGCGGCACCTATCAGGCGGGTGGGCATTCCGACATCGATCCGGCTGTGGCCTATGACGATTTTGCCATGGATCATAGCCTGTGGGAAAATCATGTCTGGCCGGTACTGGCGACGCGCATTCCACAGTTCGAGGCGATCAGGGTGCAATCCGAATGGGCGGGCCACTACGCCTACAATGTGTTCGACCACAACGCGATTGCAGGCCCACATCCGGAGGTCACCAATTTCTTCTTCCTCAACGGTTTTTCCGGTCACGGGCTGCAGCAATCCCCCGCCATGGGGCGCGGCACGGCCGAGATGCTGACCTATGGCGCATACCGCAGCCTTGATCTGCGGCCTTTCCATTTTGAACGGATCATGACCAACTCGCCCATTCTTGAAAGGGCCGTGATCTGATGGACAATCACTTCGAACAGGGGCTGAAGGCTGGTGAACGGCAACTGGGCCTCTGGATCAGCCTTTGCAGCCCCTTTGCCGCCGAAACGGTCGCCTATGCCGGGTTCGACTGGGCGCTGATCGACATGGAACATACGCCCAACGACTACATGACCGTATTGGGTCAGTTGCAGGCGTTCTCATCGACCAAGACCACCACCATCGTGCGGCCCGAATGGAACAATCCGGTCGTCGTCAAACGACTGATGGACCTCGGGGTGCAGGGGCTGCTTTTCCCGATGATCGGATCGGTGGCAGAGGCGGAACAGGCCGTCGCGGCCACACGCTATCCGCCCAACGGGATACGTGGCGTGTCCGGGGCGACGCGGGCCAACAGGTTTGGGCGGGTGCCGGATTATCTGGACCGGGTGGAGGCGGAAACGACCGTGCTGCTGCAGCTCGAAAGTGCGGCGGCCATTGCGCAGGCTGAAGACATCGCGGCGGTCGATGGCGTCAGCGGGATATTCTTTGGGCCTGCCGACATTGCCGCCGATATCGGGCTGTTGGGGCAGCCGTTGCATCCGGATGTCTGGGCGCTGATCAAACCTGCGGCCAAGCGGTTGATCGCAAAGGGTATTCCGGTGGGCACATTGGTCACTGACCCGGATTTCGCGACCGACCTGCTGAATAACGGTTTCAGCTTTGTGGCCTGCGGGATCGACACTGTTTTACTGGCCCGCGCGGCGGATACGCTGCTGGCCAAGATCAAGGGAGACATAACATGAAGAAAATCGTCCTCACAGGGGCCGCCGGGCGGCTGGGATCCTATCTGCGCGAGCCGCTGACGGCGATGTGCGATGAACTGGTGTCGACCGATATCGTGGATGATATCGGCACGCTTTATCCGGGTGAGACCTATGCGCAGGGTGATCTGGCCAGTATGGATGACATGGCGGCGATCATCCAAGGTGCTGAAATGGTTATACATTTCGGAGCCTTTGTGGATGAGGGGCCGTTTGAACAGTTGCTGGGGCCAAATTTCATCGGGTCTTATAATGTGTGGGAGGCGGCCTGTAAAACCGGGGCGCGGCGGGTGGTTTATGCCAGTTCGATTCACACCGTGGGCATGTATCCGAAGAATGAATGCATCGACACCGAAGTGCCCCACCGGCCCGACACATTCTATGGGCTGGCGAAGTGTTTTACCGAGGATCTGGGGCGCATGTATTGGGAGAAACGGGGGCTGGAATCGGTGCATCTGCGCATCCTGTCCTGCGCCCAGGTCAACAACGCCCGCGCGCTTGGTTCTTACTTGTCTTACAATGACTTAGTGCAGCTGGTGCAGCGGGCGGTAGACACGCCTGTGACCGGGTTTTCGGTGATCTACGGGGTGTCCAATAATGACCGGTGTCCGGTGGATAACAGCAAGGCCAGTTTCCTGGGGTACCGGCCGCAGGACAACGCGGAGGTGTATGCGGAAAAGGTGCTGGCGGAGACAGGCGCGCTGGACCCCCGGGACCCCGGCCATATGTGTCACGGGGGACCGTTTGCATCGGTCGATCTGGGGCAAAGCGGGCTGGCGGGGATGAACGTCGTGGATGACCGGAAAAAGACGTAAAACCGCTGTCGGATTTGCGTCGGACTTGCGTCGGCAAAGCGTCGGACCCCAACGGGCGGTTGGGTGAGGGTGCGTTAACGCTTTGGTCAGGTTTGGAGGGGTTGTGATGGGGTAAAGTCCAATCTACATTGTACCTAATCTTGGTACAGTGAGGTCAATCATGCCACGCAACACGTCCGTTTCCCTCGGGGATCACTTTATGGGTTTTATTGAAAGCCGCGTTGAGACCGGACGTTATAACTCTGCCAGCGATGTGGTGCGCGCGGGGCTGCGGTTGTTGGAAGAGCGCGAGGCCAAGCTGGAGCGGTTGCGGGCCTTGATCGACGAAGGCGATGCAAGCGGCATTGCGGATGACTTTGACTGGGACGAATTTCGTGCGCAGAAGCGTGCGGCTTATGAGGCCAAACAGAAAGTGGCTGAGTGAAGCGGCTTGCGTATGCCCGCGCCGCAATCAACGACATTGCTGATATTTGGGATTACACGGAAGAACACTGGGGCCATGCGCAGGCCGTTGCATATGACGCTAAACTGGAGGCGCAGGTACTGGGGATCGCAGCCGGTGAGGTAGCGTCGCGGTCAGCCGAAGAGGCTGGCCCGGGCCTGCGGCGCATATTGACCGGACGCCATGTGGTGTTCTTCCGCGAGGATGATGAGGCGGTAACGGTCGTAAGGGTGCTTCACCAGAGCATGGATGTGCAGCGACTGTAGCGGTGCGGCGGCAGAGAACCCCGCCTTACGGGTGTTTTGTGAGCCCGTAGGGTGTGCGGATTCCGCGCACCATGGTTGATGATGTGTGGTGCGCATAAACGCGAACTCTACGCTTGCTGCATCGGCGGATGGATGTTGGTGGCTTGTAGCAATACGATTCAGTTTACCCAGACGAAAGCACCGGAGTTCAAAGCATTGCCAGGGCGGGTTGATTGGATGGGATTTGAATGCTGTAATACTATCTTATTATTGTCCTTCAGTATTGGAGAAAACTCAGTTGCCAGCTCATAATCACAGACATGAATCTGTACATCAAGTGGTACGAGATCTTGTCTCAGGCGCGAAAACGGAATGGTTTTTCTTTCAATCCATAGACGCGTTCTCAAGACAGTTTCCAAGTGCTAAATTTAAATCGGACCGGGCCACCTGTGGTTCGTTCAGAATGAAAGGTAAAGGATTTGTCATATGGTTTTTCGAAGATAGTCAATACTCTGCTCTTGAAGTGACTAGGACTGCGCCACCCATTTCAAAGAAGGAATGGCTGCCGTTTATGTCGTTTCGAAAGATCGGCCCCGCACTCATAAACTCTCGTGAAGTAAACCAAGAGAACCTAAGTGCGACACTTCAAAACAACATCAATCGCTACTCCATGAGGTATTCCCTTGGTGGAATGCTGGTTGCCCACAGTCTCGCTGGCCCGACATCCACCGGAATCTATACTCCGGCTCTGTTGTTAAGCGAATTACAAGGCTTGGCATTGCAAAGTTATGAAGGGTCACGATGCAACTCGGGCTTTATCTTTTATTCTCAACCACAAGAACACTTTGAACAAATTGAAAAAGCTGGTTTTCAGGTTGAGCGTTTCGACGGGAACGTTCATTTGGAGCCGGGATTTTTCAGCAGTACTATTTCACATCGATACGTAGATGGTAGAAACTCATTTTATATCGTCGATAATCACCGACGGATATACGGAATTGCCACAGTCAAAAGACCAGGTGACTTTTCTTTGTATGATCGAGCAATGTTTCGACATGTGAATGGGATCCTAGATACCACAAATGGAAGAATGTTCTCCGCATTCGTAGGGAGAAACGCGGATGTAGTTATCTATTCCAAAGGTAAGGCCATGTATCGGTGGTCCAAGCTATCATGGAAGATTGTAGACATGGATATGATTTACGATATCCTGAAGTCAGAAACGTACTTGAGTGACGGCGAGACTGAAGCTCTTTTGTCGGCTCTCATGGTTTGTTCAGATTTAAGGTTTGGAACGTTAGTTCTTGTACTGTCGGGCAGTAATATCCCTAGTTTTATTGGAAAGATCGATAAGTCAGATTTGAGTACACACATTTTCAAAGTGAACGAACAACGAAAGATCAGCGACATAGTTTCGAGCGGCGCGGCCTTTGGTATTTTAACATCAGACGGCATGACAACAGTGTCTATGGACGGTGAAGTTGTTTCTAGCGGTGACATCTTAGATTTAGCCACCGACAAAACAATTCGCTACGAGGGTGGAGGCAGGACCCAAGCAGCACAAGTGGCATCTTACTTCGGGTTAGCAATAAAGGTGTCCGAAGACGGCCCGCTTTCACTATTCAAGAATGGAGAAAAGATTGCTGAGTTTGTGATCTAAACCACAACCTCCATCTCCACCTGCTCCCCAACCCCGAACACCCGTTTGTACCGGGCGATCTCGTCCTCTGGCCCCATGGCTTTGTTGGGGTTGTCGCTCAGTTTCACTGTCGGCTGCCCGTTGGCCGCGACCGCCTTGCAGACCAGTGAGAAGGGGGCGAGCGCGTCGCCGTCCACCAGCCCTTTGAAGTCGTTGGTCAGCATGGTCCCCCAGCCGAACGACACCCGCACCCTTCCTGCGAATTGCGTGTGCAGTTCGATGATCTTGTCTACGTCCAGCCCGTCGGAGAAGATGACCAGCTTTTCGCGCGGATCCTCGCCTTGCGCCTTCCACCAGGCGATGGCACGTTCCGCCCCCTCTGCCGGGTCCCCGCTGTCCACCCTGATCCCGGTCCAGCCGGCCAGCCATTCCGGCGCCCCGTCCAGAAACCCCTTGGTCCCGTAGGTGTCGGGCAGGATGATCCGCAGGTTGCCGTCATGTTCCTCGTGCCAGTCGGCGAGCACGTCATAGGGCGCCTGCCGCAGGGCTTCGTCCGTGTCCGCAAGGGCTGCGTAGACCATGGGCAGTTCGTGGGCGTTGGTTCCGATCGCCTCGATCTCGCGCATCATGGCGATCCGGCAGTTGGAGGTGCCGGTGAAGTTCCGCCCCAGCCCTTCCATCATCGCCTGCACGCACCAGTCCTGCCAGAGGTAGGAATGCCGCCGCCGTGTCCCGAAATCGGCGACGCGCAGGTCGCTGATCGGTTGCAGATGTTCGACCTTTTCCCAGAGTTTCGTCATGGCGCGTGCATAGAGCACCTGCAGTTCGAATTTCCCCATGTCCTTGAGCACCGCCCGGCTGCGCAGTTCCATGATCACCGCGAGGGCAGGGATTTCCCACAGCATGACCTCGGGCCAGGTCCCTTCGAAGGTCAGTTCAAACTGCCCGTCCTTTTTCTCAAGATGGTAGGGGGGCAGAGCCAGGTTTTCGAACCATTCCATGAAGGCGGGGGTGAACATCTGCCGTTTGCCGTAGAAGGTGTTGCCCCGCAGCCAGGTGGATTCCCCGCGCGTCAGCCGGAGCGAGCGGATATGGTCAAGCTGTTCGCGCAGTTCCCCCTCGTCCACCAGATCGGCGAGCCGGATCGTTTTGGTCCGGTTGATGAGGGAAAAGGTGACTTGCGTGTCCGGGTGGTTGCGGAACACCGACTGGCACATCAGCAGTTTGTAGAAATCGGTGTCGATGAGCGACCGGACGATCGGGTCGATCTTCCATTTGTGGTTCCAGACACGTGTGGCGATATCGACCATGATCAGTTCCCCCGGGCTTTCAGCGGTTAGAGCAAGGGATGGGGCGGCTGGCAAGGGTGTCCCATGATTGCGGTACGCCTTGCATCCTCAAAAAAATCCGCACCGGCGAGAATAGGATGGCGGCCTGCCGCGTAGACCTGTCGATCCCTGCATCAAAGGGACACACGCGCGGCGGGTCTTTGATGCCTGTCCATCATCCAACGAGAGGATACAGGAATGCATTTTTCAATGATCAGATTGACCGCCCTTGCCGGTCTGGCGTCGCTTGCCGCCTGCGGCGGGACAAGCGGACCGCAGCCGGATGTCAGCACAGATCAGGTCATCACAACGACCATCGGCACAACCACCGGCATCACCGATGCCTTTGCGCAGACGAACGCGCTGGGTGTGGTCGAGGGAACAACCAACCGCACGGTCCATGCGTTTTCAGCCGGGACCGCCGCGCGCAATTTCGGGCAATTACCCGGCACGCAAGAGGTGGTCGGTCTTGCGGTATTCGGACCATCGACCGAGTCGATTGTCGGTGACATCCCGACCGCCGGTACTGTGAATTATCGGGGCGGGGTATTTCTTGATCATGTGACCGGGATCGGTATTGACGATAATGGCGTCTTTTCGGCGGGCCAGGTCGATGAGGTGAGCGGGTCACTGTCGGTGGATGTCGATTTTGACAATCTGGATTTTGTCGGCACCGGGACCGATGGCGACAGCGGTGCGCCTATCTTTGCCATGCAGGGGGTGTTGTCATCCGATGGTGCCATGTCGGGCAGTGCGACCTTTGCCGGGATCGATGCTGAACTACAGGGGCAGGTCTTTGGCAACAGCAGAAGCAGTTTCAATTCGGGGATCGTTGGTGCTTTTGCCGGCAGCACCACCGACGAACTGGTGATCGGGAATTTCTCCGGGCTTGATCGCGAGCCTTAGTGAGGGGCTGCGATACCCGTGACCTGCACCCCTGACCGGGGTGCAGGTTTTTGACACGCGGACGTGCCTATTGCGCCCGCACGTAGCGTTCCATGACCAGCCGGACGAGGCCCTGGCCGCCGTCATACTGGCGCACACCAACGATATAAGTGTTCCCCCGTTCGACCTTTGCCGTCACCAGACTGTCCAGCCCATTGCCGTAATCATCGTTCTGGCCAACCTCGCGGCCCAGATCGTCATAGACCACCAGCCACGGGTCGCTGTCGCCTGCCGCGATGGCCTCGACCAGAACCAGACCGGGTTCTTCCACATTGAACGAGAACCAGGTCACGTCGGTGCTGGCCTGCACGTCCTGCCGCGCCCGGGTTTCCAGAAGGCCCAGATCGGTGACAGGGATGCTGCCATCCAGTGGGGGTGCGGCCTCACCCCGGTTGTAAAGCGCCAGTGCGGCGGCTTCGGGGTCAAACGCCGTCAGGCTGACGGTGATTGGGGCGCTGTCATCCGACAGGGATTCCAGCGCAATACAATAGGTGCCGGGCGACAGCGGATCCGACATATCCAGTCGCGAATTCAGCCCATCATAATCGTCATTCTCATCCAGATATTCCTCACCCGGGCCAAAAAGGGTCAGCACCGGGTCGGCATCTTCATTTTCGGCTGTGATGCTGACAGCGGTCGGGGCGTCCAGCGTAAAGCTCCAGTAAGGCGTTTCGCTGGAGGACGCGGTGACCACGGACCCGATCCCACCCATCGGCACGGCCTCGTCACAGCTACCGCTTGCGCCACCTCCCGTGGTTTCGATGATGCCGTCGGTCAGCGGCTCCTGATCCATCCGCCCGATACGGACAAAGGCGGTCATCGGTCCGCCATCATAGCTCCGAACCGACATGCAATAGGTGCCCGCATCCAGATAGGTTTCCGCACGCGATGCCGCGTTGCCACCGGAATCGTCATCCGACAGGATCACCCCGCCGGTGCTGTCCAACAGGTCAATGATCGGGTCGCCAGCACCGCGCCCTGCGGCCTCGACCCGCACATCGGCCCCTTCGCTGAGCGAGAAGAGAGAGACATATTCATTGCCCCCCAGCACCAGCGCCATCTGCTCCTGGTAACTGCCCGCAGTGGCGATGTCCGAGGCGGCCTCATCACCGCCGATCCATTGGCCACCCGCACCAGAGCCGCCACACAGGTCATCCTGGGCAAGGGCGGGTGCGGCAAGGCCAAGCATGGCAACGGCCAGAGCGGCTGATCTTGTTTTTGGGAATGGCATTCAAAATTGTCCTTTGTCAGTCTTGTTCTGATTGCGGGCATGCTATGCAATCAGGCGGCACCTTGACCAGACTTAACCGGTCCCGGCATCAGAATTCTCTGGCTTTGTGTCGACCGATGCGTCTGAGCGACTTGGGATAGTGTGCCGAACCCTATCAATGCGCGCATATTTCAAATCTGCATTGACTTGGAGTTACTCTAATCCGCTATCGAGGGACCAAAGGAGCAAAGCCAGCATGAGAATTGCAGAGGCTGCCGACGCTTGCGGGCTGTCGGCACATACAATCCGGTTCTACGAGAAATCAGGCATGTTGCCGGACATCGAACGTGGGCAAGACGGGCACCGTCGCTTCGGGCCGCGTGATATCGAGTGGCTGACACTCCTTTATTGGCTGCGCGAGACCGGAATGCCTTTAAGGCTGATGCGGCGTTTTACAACACTCGCAAAGTCGGGCGACGCCGGGATCGCCGAACGTCGGAAAATCCTTTCAGACCACGCCAATGCATTGAAAGCCAAACGTGCGGTCCTGGAGAAATGCGAAAGCATCCTCGCCATCAAAATCGCCAGCTATGGTCTTGGCGAAGAAGGGGAGGGGAGGTGAAATTCGGGTATCTGATCGAACCGCCCTTCAACTATGTGGATGCAAATGGTCACGTCACAGGGCCCGACGTTGAATTGGCGCGTCATGTTTGCCGCGAACTCGGGGTTTCGGCGTTCGAACCGGTCGAGACCGAGTTTGCTGAGCTGCTTCCCGGTCTCAACAGGGGTCTTTGGCGTATGACCACGGGCCTGTTCAGCACGCATGAACGCCAACGAACTGCGCAATTCAGCCGTCCGATCTGGGCGCTGCCAGACGGGCTGCTTGTGCAGGCAGGCAATCCGCTGAAACTTAGCGGCTACCGTTCAATCGCCGCGCATTTGACAGCTCGACTGGCTGTCATACGTGATCAAATTCAACACCGGTCCGCCGTCGCTGGTGGCGTTCCGGAAAGCCGCATTGTTGTCTTCGATACCTACACGCAAGCCGCCCGCACAGTGCGTGACGGTATTACGGACGCCTACGCAAGTGTCGGCAGGGCGCATGGCGGCTTCATCAATCAAAACCCTGATTGGGCTGTCGAGATGGTGTTGGTTGACCCTGACGAAAAGCCACCTGCATTCGGCTCTTTCGCGTTCTCATTGGGCGACACCGCGCTGTTGCGGGACATAAACGCCGTTCTTGGTGATTTCCTCGGAACAGATACACACCGGCAGATGGTTGCAGAATTTGGCTTCTCAGACGCAGAGGTGGATTTGGTCTGCCGCCCGATGCCTTAAGGCGAATATCAGAAATGGCGTGGGCCATGGCGGTATCGTCAGTTCATGCCATTCTCGCCCAAAGAAAAAGGGCCGCGCCACCGGCACGACCCTTTTCATTTTTCTGCTGCTGGCAGGTTCAGCCCTGACGGGCTTTGAACCGGCCTTGCGTCTTGTTGATCACATAGACGCGGCCCTTGCGGCGCACGACGCGGCAATCGCGATGGCGCTGCTTGAGCGAGCGGAGGGAGTTGCGTACCTTCATGGTCCGTTCCTTCATGTCGCGGCGCGCGGATTGCGCCTTGGGTTACAGTTCGGCCCGAAAGGGCCAGCGAATATCATGGTGGACGATACTGGGATCGAACCAGTGACCCCTTCGATGTCAACGAAGTGCTCTACCGCTGAGCTAATCATCCATGTCCAATGTGTCAGCCCCGCCCTATAACGAAATAGGACGCGGGGCACCCCACGTCAGTCGCTCGGTCTATAAAAGGAGTCGTCAGGGGGATCAAGGCCTTTTGGAAATTTCCGAAAACAGGCTATCTAGGGTGCAGAAGGAGCAGTCTTTGCTGAAACAAGCCTATCATCTTGCCCGTCCAGCGTCACGCACCACCAGCGTCGTTTTCGCCTCACCGCATAGCGGGCGCGACTACCCTGCGTCATTTCTGCGCCAGATCGTCCTGGACGCCAGCGAGATCCGGTCGTCAGAGGATGCGTTTGTCGATCAGTTGTTCGAAAGCGCACCGGAATATGGCGCGCCCCTGCTGACCGCCTGCGCGCCGCGCGCCTATCTGGACCTGAACCGGGGGCCCGATGAACTGGACGCGGCCCTGATCGAAGGGGTGCGCCGGTCGGCCCATAATCCGCGCATCGCCAGCGGTCTGGGGGTGATCCCACGGGTCGTGGCCAATGGCCGCCAGATCTATCGCGGCAAGCTGACCCTGGCCGAGGCGCATCAGCGCATCGCGAAATGCTGGCGTCCCTATCATGACCAACTGCAAACCCTGCTGGACGAAAGCGCCAATCAGTTTGGCGAGGCGATCCTGATCGACTGCCATTCCATGCCGCATGAGGCGCTAGAAAATGTCGGCCCTCCCGGTGCTGCCCGCCCTGATATCGTGCTGGGGGACCGGTTCGGGGCGACGGCCGCCGCGTCAGTCGTGGAACGGATCGAGGCAGCCTTCGCCAGCGCGGGCCTGCGGGTTGCGCGCAACATGCCCTTCGCTGGGGCCTTCATCGCCCAACATTATGGCCGCCCCTCGCGCCAGCAACACGCCATCCAGATCGAGATTGACCGCGCGCTTTACATGAACGAACGCACGCTGGAGCCAAATGCGGATTTCGAACCATTCCGGGCGGTGCTGAACGGCGTCATCGCCGAACTGACCGAGATCGGGCGCGATGACACACAAAGGGTCGCAGCCGAATAATGCTCGAACTGCGCCCCAATTGCGAATGGTGCGACAAGGACCTGCCGCCCGACGCGACAGAGGCGCGCATCTGCAGCTATGAATGCACCTATTGCGCCCGTTGCGTCGAAACCGTCCTGCACAATGTCTGCCCCACCTGCGGCGGCGGCTTTGCCCCGCGCCCGATCCGGCCCAAAGGGGCGCATCGCGCTGGCCTGACCCTCGGGCTTGGGCACAACCCGGCCAGCAAAGAACGGGTCCACTCGCGCTGGACAGCAACACAGGTCGCAGAACTCGTCGAGCGGCTGAAAGGCACAAGCCCGCAACAGCGGTGAAACGCGGATATCCCCGGATCAATGGTGAAACCATGATAGACCACCGGCAAAGAAGGGAGAGCCACAAAGTAAATCTCAGTACCAAAGTCTCTTTTGCGGAGAGGCTGTGTGGAAACTATCTGAGTTTGGGAGGCTTCTGCGGTGTTGGGCGCTTGGATCGTATGTGGCCAGATCATCGACAGTGGCG